>JAPPHK010000092.1 GCA_028820795.1 Nitrospinota bacterium
ACGATTTTCGCGTTCTTGATCAAAAGCTCGGCGCTCATGCGGTTGCCCTCTCATGGTTTGGCGTTTTTCCATAAAATTTCGCGTGTTTCGAGAACGGCGGCATTATGACGCATTCAGGCGCGGGGAGCCAAGGGGTCGAACCCGACCAGTGGTTTAAGGCAACGAGCGAAGGAGAGGGTTTCAAAATCCAGCCAAAGGGAAAGTGGATGGTAGGCACAGGCCTCCGTGCCTGTCCGAGGTCTCCGTAGTTGTCTTGATTGTGACCATCCGCAAAAGGACAGGCACGGAGGCCTGTCCCTACGTCTTCCATTCAATCAACAGGGTTCCGTAGGGGCGGACCGGCGTGTCCGACCGATAAGAGAGGAATCGACCGAATGAGGAGGGTTGTGGAAAAAGCCCGATGCGGCTCTATCCCCCTGCACGTCCTGCGTAGCCCGCCGCCCCGCCTCACCCTGAGTAGCGGCGAAGCCGCGTATCGAAGGTCAATCGCGACCAATGCGGGAGCGATTGCCGGCCAAATAGGGGAGCGCTCCCCTCGACAGGCTCAGGACAGGCCCCTTCGATACAAACGCTCCTTTCTCAGTCGCGTTTTACCTCCGGCGGCTACTCAGGGTGAGGGAAGAGGCGTGCACTGTTTGCGGTGATCGAACACGACCGGGGAGGAGTTATTGAAAAAGTCCCTTTTGGGCCGGATTGCCAATTGGGTGTAGGTCGGACATATATGTCTGACTTACACAACCCTCCAAATGACGCTCGTAGGGACAGGCCTCCGTGCCTGTCCTGACGAACGACAACCACGCAGGGCAGGACAACCCAGAAGGATTGTCCCTACGCAAAAAGCGCAATCGCTCCTTCATCAGTCGCGTCAATCGCTCCCTTCTCGGTCGCGATTGATCCCTCAATTCACCCCTTTTCCTTTCGGCGCGATGCCGAGCTCCCGCCGTTTCCGGATGATGCCCGAGAGGCGGTACCAGGCCGGGCGGCCGGGGTCTATGCTTGAACCCCGCTCGATGAGGCGAGACGCCCAGTCGAGTTCCTTGTTCAGATAGACGAGCAGGGAGGCGAGGTTCAGGAGAACGCCCGTGTCTTCGGGCGATTTTTTCTCCGCGTCCCGCAGGATTTCCTCCGCCTCCTCAAAACGGTACTGGGAGACGAGGTATCTGGCGTACCTGTTGGAGACGAGCGGGTCTTCGGGGGCGAGGTCGCGGGCCTTGCGGTAAGCGGCGAGCGTTTCCTCGAGGTCGCCCGCCTCGTCCATCATCTTCGCCAGGGCGAGCCAGGCGTCCACGTTTCCGGGGTTGATCTCGAGGTCGCGGCGGATGAGCTTGAGCGCGGCCGCATCGTTTTTCTTCTCCATGAGTTTCAAGGCGCGTTCGTAATGCGCGCTCGTCGTTTTCTGTAAAATCGAAAACCCCTCGTCCGACTCGATGATCCTGGACGTTCCCCCGAGTTTCAAATCCTGCACCTCGGCCCGGACGCCGACGCTGAACTCCGAAGGCTGCGCCTTTCGGATGGCCGTCGCTTTTTCCCTGAACTCTCGGGCCACCTTGCGGAAGGGGATCCCGAGAATGGCGGTCTTGTCGTACGCCTCTTTCGCCGCTTCGTAGTCGGGAAGCGTCAGGACGCGGAAGAAGTGCGGCTCTTCGGGCTTTTTGGCAGGCGCCGGTTTTGTCCGGAGTACGGGTTCGTTTCTCTCCCAGGGGGTGAAAAGAGCGCGGACGTTCTCACAGCCGGCCAGCAGGAATAACGCCGCCAGTGCAACGATGATTCTTCCGAGCCGCCGATCCGCCCGCATGTTGGCTTAGGCGTCCGCGGGATCGGCCAGGGCGCGCTCGAAGGTTTTTTTGAAAACCTCCGTGGGCTGCGCGCCGGTGATCCTGTATTTGCCGGAAAAATCGACCGTGGGCGTGGACTGAATTCCTGCGTTCACCGCCTCGACGTGATCCGCCCAGACGCGCTTTTCCACCTCCGGGTCGGCCATGACCTCGCGCATGATCGCGGGCTCCGCCCCCAGCCGCTCGGCGGCGGCCACGAGTACGTCGGCGTCGTCGATGTTCAGACACTCGACCAGGTGCGTCCGCTCCACGGCTTCGAGGTACTCGCCCTCGCGTTCGGGAAGCTGGGCGGCGAATGCTTTTATCGCAATCGCTCCCGGCGTGGAATGGGGGTAGGGGAAATCGCGGCGCGCCATGAGCGCGGGATTTATCTCCTCGCCGCCGGGGTGGCTTTTCGCCATCGCCCAGTGACCCATGATGGCCTCTTTGCGGGCCGGGCGATGGTCCGGCTCGGGCGAGAGCAGAAAGGCGCGGTACCGGATGGCGAGGCGCCTGTTCGCCTGCTCGCTCAATTTTCGCAACCGCCCGGTCGCGATCAGGCACCAGGCTCAGTGGACGCAATAGGTATAGGTGGCTTCCAAGACGGATTCGTTCGGCAATGCGTGCTCCTCGTCGTTCGGCGGATTTGAGGGCCAATCCTTTCATTTTAGGAAATTCGGCGCAAACGCCGGACGCGGATCAGCGCAGAAAATTCCGCGTATGTGGAGCGCGCGCGAGATTTTGGGAGAGGCGGCCTTTCAGGGCCTCCAGATCATCCGCCTCGTCCACGTCGCGCCATCCGGGGAGGAGCGATGTCCCGATGCCGAGCGCGTCCGCTCTCTCCACCGTGCGGGAGAGCACCTCGCTCGTGCTCCAGGGGATGCCGGTGAAGATTTCAGGGAAGAACCTGTTCATGCCGATCAAGTAGTAGCCCCCGTCCGCCGCGGGGCCGAGCGTGACCTTGGGTTCATGCGTGTTCTCAAGGCTTTCGAACGCATCATGCAGAACTTCGTGCCGCAGGTCCGGGAAATCCGTGCCGATGAGGGCCGCGCGTCTCCCGAAGATCAGGCATCGCCCCAGAGCCGCCGCCATGCGCGCGCCCAGGTCGGCGCCCGTTTGCGCCCGGTGCAGGTATGCGCCGGGCAGCCAGTCTGTGAGGGGGAAATCATCGAGCGATTCCCCGCGCTCCAGCGCCCACTCGCAGACGAGGGAGACGCCCGGCCTCGCTTCGCAAAGCGCGCGCGCCGTCTCGGCGGCGTCTCGCAGAAAACACGCATAAAGACGCGCCGCGCCCTCGCGCCCGAGGCTTTCTGCGAGCCGCGTCTTCACCCGGCCGGCGAGGGGCGGTTTGGCGAACAGGATGAGGGATTCGGGCGCCATCGTCGTTCCTGATGCGTGGGGTCTGTGGAGTAAAGCGCAGCGTCTTGGTAGAATCATACCCTCGTTTGGTTATCATTTCGCGTCACACCGAGAAAAAAGGACACCCGACATGGAATTCAACCAGGAGATTACCGTCGCCGCGCCCCGGGAGAAGGTGTGGGATTTCATCTGGCAGGTCGAGGAGTTCGCCGCCTGCGTGCCCGGCGTGAAGGACGTGGAGAAAATTGACGACGCGACCTACGGCGTGCGTGTCGAGCAGAAGGTCAGTTTCCTGAAGGCGAGTTTTCAGCTTCAGGTCAACATCGAGGAAGTGCGCGCGCCCGAGTACATCCGCACGGTGGGCGAGGGTAAGGACTCGAAAATCGCGGCGAGCCTCAAGCAGAAAAACGAGGTGACGCTCGAGGCCGTCTCCGAGAACGAGACGAAGGTGCGCATCGACTCGAGCGTCGACGTGTTCGGAAAACTCGGCTCGCTGGGCTTCACCGTCATCAAGAACCAGGCGAACAAGATCTTCGCCGAGTTCGCCAGGAACGTGAAGGCGAAGGTGGAATAAGACCGAAAAAACCGCGTGTCGGCTTACCGCACTACTCCCGATCTCGGCTTACCGTACCTCTCACTCCGGTTCTTGAGGTTCGTCATTCCGGCGAAAGCCGGAATCCATTTCCTCGGCCACAGACGAGAGCTTCTAATGGGTACCGACGGCGGAAATGCCTGCGCAGGACGCGACTGAGGGGCTAAGCGCGTCGGTGGCGAAAAGTCAGAATGGATTCCGGCTTTCGCCGGAATGACGGTGAAAAATCAAGAAAGCAGGAACAATGAAGCAGCCTTGCGTCTACATTCTCGCCAATGAGCGTCGCGGCACGCTTTATATCGGCGTTACGTCCGACCTTCTCCGTAGAGTTTGGCAGCATAAGAATGGTTCGGCGAATAGTTTCACGAAGCGTTACGGCGTCCACGCCTTGGTCTGGTATGAGAGCCACGAAACGATGGAGAGCGCGATTGTTCGTGAGAAGACCATCAAAAACTGGCGGCGGGCATGGAAGCTCGAACTGATCGAGGAGGGGAACCCGGAGTGGCGTGATTTGTATGAGGATATTGTTTGAAATAACGTCCGGCTTGCCGCGCCACCCCGATCTTGGTTTTGCTTGGCTCGTCATTCCGGCGAAAGCCGGAATCCATTTTCCTCGGCCACCGGCGAGGGCCTCTTCTGGGAAGTGCGTTGGAAAAGGCCGCTCGGGGCATGGTTTTCGGGATCTCAGGGGTTGTTGAAAAACCCCTCTTCGCTCGGTCGCTTTCCGCCCCAAAGGGGGGGATAGACCCAGGCCCGGGGGTGGGGCGACACCACGAACCGGAAT
>JAPPHK010000087.1 GCA_028820795.1 Nitrospinota bacterium
ATGGGCGGGGAGGCCCGGCCGCGTTTTTTGTGCGCCGGGAGCACTTTCGAATCTTCGCGCGTCGTTCTCCTGGGATGCCCCTTCGATGAGACGGCGAGCTTCCGGCGAGGCGCGCGCTCAGGACCCGACGCGATACGCGAAGCGTCCCACTGTCTCGAAACCTTTAGCCCGGAGCTTGAGGAGGACCTCGAAGACGCCGCCCTGTGTGATCTGGGCGACGTTGATTTTCCCTCAAGCGATACGGAAGCCGTTCTCGCTTCCATCCGTTCGCAAGCCTCGCGGATATTCCGCTCCGGCAAGCGCCCCGTATTCCTGGGCGGGGAGCATCTGGTGAGCCTGCCCCAGGTGGAGGCGGCGCTCGCGTCCTTCCCCGGCCTGGCCGTGTTCCAGTGGGACGCCCACGCGGATTTACGCGATGATTATCTCGGAGAGAAACTCTCGCACGCCTGCGTCATGCGGCGCATCCTGGAGCTCGAGGGCGTCGGTCCTCTCAGACAGTTCGGGGTCCGATCCGGCACCAGGGAGGAGTTCGAATGGATGCGCGCGGAAGGGACGCTGCGGCCCCTGACGCCTGAGGCCGTCGCGGCGGCGCTCCAGGAGACGGGCGATCGCGCCGTATACCTCACCATCGACGTGGACGTCGTGAACCCGGGCGAGATGCCCGGCACCGGGAGCCCCGAGCCCGGCGGTCCCGGGCTTGATGCGCTCATGGATTGCATAGGCCTTCTGTGGACTGCAGGTGCGCGAATCATCGGCGCCGACGTGGTGGAACTCGCCCCCGAATGGGACCCCTCGGGCGCGAGCGCCGTCGCCGCCGCGAAGATTGTTCGCGAACTGGCCCTGGTGATGGGGGCGTGAGGGGCTGTATTTTCCTGTTGACGAAGGCTCCGCAGAGTGGCATTATTTCACTACTCCCCCAGGGGTTTCGACCGCTGGGCGCGGGGCCTCGAACGAGGCCCTGCTTTTTTAGGTAAGACATGCGGACTTATATCTACGTCGATGGATTCAACCTCTACTACCGCTCGCTGAAGCAAACGCCTTTCAAATGGCTTGATCTCTCCGGGCTTTTCCGGGACGTATTGATGCCGCACCACGATATCCTCAAAATCAAATACTTCACGGCGCGCGTCTCAGCACGGCCTGACGATCTATCTGAACCGCAACGCCAAGACACCTACTTGCGCGCATTGCAACACCATTGCCCGGAAGTTGAAGTCTATTATGGGCATTTTCTGACTCACAAGGTTCGGGCGCCGCTTGCTGATACCGGCAATAGAACGAGGCTGGTAAATGTCATCAGGACCGAAGAGAAGGGATCGGACGTCAATCTCGCCGTGCATCTCTTGAACGATGCGTGGTTGGATGACTATGACTGCGCGATTGTGGTTACGAATGACAGCGATATCGCAGAGGGCATGCGCCTCGTGAAACAGCACAAAAGAAAATGGATTGGACTGATAACGCCCGGAACGAGTCATACATCTCGAGAGTTAATGGCCCATGCCGATTTCTCCCGCCGAATTCAAAAGAGAGCGTTACGAAAGAACCAGCTCCCGTCCCCGATTCCGGGAACCAGCATCACCAAGCCTGCGAACTGGTGAATCCGGATGACTTCTGTTGCGGGAAAGGCCGCCCTGAGCGCCGTCGCCGCCGCGAAGATTGTTCGCGGGCCGGCCCCGGTGATGGGGGCGTGAGGGGTGGGGCGTGAGTGGCGGCTCGGCTTCTGGGCGCTGGCGCTCCTGTGGCTGCCGGCGGGGATGGTCGCGTCCGTCATCGTGCGTTTCGGGGCCGAACCGGCCATTTGGGCGCAGATGCCGATGGCGATGATTACGCTCCTCCCGGTCGCGCCCTGCGGTTTGCCGCTGGCGCTGGGGTGCAGGCGGCTGTGGCGGCTGGGCTACCGCCGCGACGCCTGGACGGCGGGGATATTGCTCGGCGTTTTCACCTTGGCGACGACGCTGGTGGCGGGGCTTCTCGGCCCGGTAGCAATCGCCCTCTTCGCGGTGCTCCTCAGCCTGCCGGTCTGGGCGGCGGCGTGGTGGCTCGCGCGGCGGGAGTGAGGGCTGTGGGGAAACGATTGGCTGATGCGAGGCCGGTGTGAGCCGGTGTTGCAAAGGCATTTTGGAACGATAGGTAAATTGTCTATTGACGTTGCTGGAGAACTGTGGCAACCTTGCAATCGAAAATTACTCCCCCGCTGGTTTCGACCGCCGGTTGCGGGGCCTCTCACGAGGCCCTGCCTTTTTGAGGGAATGGCTCACCCTAACCAGCCAAAGAGTTTTGTATTGGTTGCGTTCTTGCAATCACGATATGTTGCGGATATACAATAATTTTTCAATATCGGGGCCAGATTGGCATCATTCTTCTCCACAATGGCATTGAGGTCAGGGAGGAGGCGGTCTACGTGAAACCAGTTTTCTGCTGTAAATGACCTAAGACGTAGTATAGCCGCCTTCGGACCGGGAAAGGAGATGGCAATGAACCAGGTTGCGGAAGATGATGAACTTATCGCACGTCTGAAGAAAGCAGCGCAGCGACCGATGACCCCCGAAGAAAAAAGAGCGCAAAGGATATCTTACATTCTCTCCGTGGTTGGGAGAGATGACGAATCCACCAAGGAGGAGATCGAGAATTATATAGATGAACGTTACGGGAACACGCATGAATGATTTTGTACGAACTTACGGGAACCGAAGACGACGATACATACAGGACACTGGAATACTACAATACGGACAGGCAACTTCATTTCTTGGAGTCTATGGTTACGGTCGCACTCAGGACTCAACGTCCTTTCCTTTCTCAAGCCTTGATCAAGGCGCTTAACTACCACGCCATTGCTTGCCTTCATGTTAATGCAGGTGAATATCGTCCTTGCGAGGTGAAGGTCGGTAGCTACGAACCGCCGGCGCATTATCGCGTACAAGCCCTGATGGATGATTTCGTGAATCTTGTAAATCGGTACTGGGAGAATGAAGACCCGGTACTGCTCTCTGCTTTTGTTCTCTGGCAACTGAATGTCATTCACCCGTTTATCAATGGAAACGGGAGAACGGCGCGGGCTTGCTGTTATTTTGTGCTTTGCGTCAAATCCGGGGGATGGATAAGCGGGAAAACGATATTGCCGGAACTTTTGCGTCAGCACAGAGAAGAATATGTTTCCGCACTTCAATATGCGGATAACGCGGCAACTCAGAAAACGTCAAACCAAGAAGCCCTTAAACCTTTGTGCGAACTTATTAGAAAACTCCTTGATATACAGATAGCCGGCCACTAGGGGTTCTAGGTTCAAGGGTGTTAAGATTTTCCAAGAAAGCCTTTTGCAATAAAAGCCTCCCGCCCGGTGAACCCCCTAACCCCCCTCCGCTTCCACGGCCGCGGCCATCTCGCCCATCGAGAAGAAGATGAAGTCGGTCGTCGGGGTGGTCTCGACTTTCTCCGTCGCTCCCCAGCTTCCGCCCTCGGAGAGCCTCTGGCGGTCGATCCAGGCGTTCGCGAGGCCGAACCGGTTCGCGGGCGCGTGGTCGTGGCGCAGGCTCTGCGCGGTGTGCAGGACGTCTGATTTCTCCAGCCCGAAGTCGGACCTGAGATGCGAGAGGAGGTATTCGAAGTTGGCGTCGGCGGGCTTGTAGGAGCCGATCGCCTCGGCGGTGTAGACAGCGTCGAACGCGACGCCGAGCTTGCGGTTCGAGGCGGCGAAGCCCTCGCGGTGGACGTTCGAGAGGATGACGAGCTTGTAATGGCGCTTCAAGGCGCGCAGCGCGTCGGCGGTATCCGCGAACGCCGGCCAAAGCGGCACCGATGCGCCGAACGCCTCATCGAGCGCGTCGCTCGTCTCGAGCCCCAGGCTCTCCGCCATGCTCCGGTGCACCCGGGCGAGGATTTCGGGATAGTGGAGATCGGGCGAGGCGTGCTCGTGGCGGGCCTCCCATTTCGCAAAAGCCAGGAGCGCGGCCTCGCGCGTCACGCCCGAGTCGCCGCCACCCATGATCAGCGGCTGTAAGGCGTCCCAGATGCCGGTCTCCCAGTCGATGAGGGTGCCGTAGCAGTCGAACGTGAGTACGCGGTAGTCGGTCAGTCGGGCCATGGTTTTGGCTTCCGTTGCGGAGAGATCGAGTGTTCGCCTGCCGGTCGGACTGGAATCCGTTCGCTCAGGATTTCTATGGCCGCGCGCGGAGGTTGTCAAGGGCCGTCCAAACGTGACTTATTCCACCAGCCCGGTTTGCATCGTACAGCGAATTGTTTGTATAGTTTACTTACAATCATGACTTATTTAATTGTATACAGTATACTTTGCTTGCGGCGGTTTTCCTGCAGGAGTACTGGAAGCGGAACCCGCCGATAATAGAAGTATTTATAGAGCCGATTCATCATCTTGAGCTTGGAGACGCCCATGGCAGAAGAAAAACCCCGCCAATTCGTTGGAAGTGTGGAATTCAAAAAGGGTCTAGAGGGGGCCATCACGAACGAGAGCGCCATCAGCTACGTCGATGGAGCGAACGGCA
>JAPPHK010000263.1 GCA_028820795.1 Nitrospinota bacterium
TCGCCGCGGCCTACATCACCGTATTGCTGGCGATGCTCTTCGTGGTCGGCATGCGGATGGTCATTCAGGACGGGATCGACTACCGAAAGGGCCTGGTGGCGGGCGTCGCGTTCTGGGCGGGCGTGGGTTTCCAGAACGGCGTCATATATCCCGAGTATTTCTCCACGTTCGCGGGCGGCCTCCTGAACAACGGAATGACGGCCGGCGGCCTCGTCGCCATGGTCATGACCCTGTTCGTCGAGATCACCGAACCGCGCCGCAGCCGGATCGAGGCGGCGTTCGACATCTCCGCTTTGCCGAAGATCAGGGAGTTTCTCGGTGAGTTCGCCTCGGCCAGCGGATGGGACGAGGCGATGGCGCATCGCTTGGACGCCGCGGGCGAGGAGACGCTGCTGACGCTTTTGCGCCAGCATGAGGCCGACGAGGAACGCGGTCCCCGGCGCCTGCTCGTGGTGGCGCATAAAGAAGACGGCGGCGCGGTGATGGAGTTCGTCGCCGCGGGTGGCGAGGAGAACCTCCAGGATAAAATCGCTTTGCTCGGCGAGCAGACCGCCGGCGCGCCGATTGAGCGCGAAGTCTCGCTCAGGCTGCTGCGCCACCTCGCGTCTTCGGTTCGCCACCAGCAATACCACGACACGGACATCGTGACCGTTCGCGTGGAGCCTGCGGGAGCGGCGCGCGGCGGGGGGCGTTGAGAAACCCGCCCGGGCGTATCTATCCTGCCCCGGCTTGCCGAAGGGACGAAAAAGAGTTGCGCAAGGGATCAGTCATATATACATTGAACGGGGATTCGCAGTGGCCCGGGCCGCCGGCCGAGCGCTTTGGTGACTATGGGGAGAACGTGTAGCGCATGGATGCCTGCCGGATACTCGTGGTGGACGACGAACCCGATCTCGAACAACTCGTGCTCCAGCGCATGCGCCGGGAAATCCGGGGCGGCCGCTATTCGTTCGTCTTCGCGCGCAACGGGGTCGAGGCGCTCGAACGCCTGAGCGGGGACGATGAGATCGACGTCGTCATCACCGACATCAACATGCCGGAGATGGACGGCCTCACGCTGCTCGAACAGATCCCCGCACACGCCCCGAGGTACAGCTGCATGGTCGTCTCCGCATACGGGGACTTGAAGAACGTCCGCACGGCGATGAACCGGGGCGCGTTCGAGTTCGTCACTAGGCCGATCGATTTCGAGGATTTGTGGATCGCCGTCGATCGGACCCTCGAAGACCTCACCATGCTGCGCGAAACCCTCTGGGCGCGAGACAAGCTGTTGCACGTTCATCGCGGCCACCCGCGCTTGCTCTCCGCCACTGCGTGAACCTCGAGACCGCCCGAAATCGAAGCGGAGTCGTTCAGCCAACCTCCAGAAATTCATCTTCGGTGTCAATTCGAATTTCGAATAGAAACATGCACCGCGCGCTCACCTTTTCTCCAGCGAACCGGTCTTTGCAGTGCGCCGGTCCCTCTCCTTACGCCCTTGCGCTTCGGCGCACAGGCGGAACACGGGGAAGGCGTTATCCTGCTCCCCGCCGGTGCACGCCGCTTTCGCCCCGGGCGCCGTGGCAAGGATTGTTCTTCGTCATCGGTGTTCCTCCCAAGCCGGGGTTCAAGGGAACGCGGGCGCCGTGCGGCCGCTCCGGGGCGGAGTCGCGGAATGCGTTGCCGGGGCATTGCCCTGTTGCAATGATTTTTCCGGCCAGAGCCAGGCGAATTGCGGCACGGACAGGCATCTGCGGGGTTCGGGAAGAGTCGGGCCACCAGGAATATCCCCTCCTTCGGGAGCGGACGGCCCGGTTCGCAAAAACTCCCGTCCGGGGGCGGTTTGCATGATATCGTGTATGAGTGTATTCAGGTTCTTTCATGGCGTCATGACCCCGGGAGAGGAGAAGTGAAATGGCCGAGCGCCCGACGGAGATGGATGAGTTTTTGCAGGAACCCCACATGGCGAGAATCGCCACCACGAATGCGGACGGCTCGCCGCACGTCGTGCCGCTTTTGTACCTGTTCAACCCCGAGGATGCGAGTTTTTTCATCAGCACGAGCACAGATTCTGTTTCGGTGAGAAACTTGAGGCGAAACCCGGCTTTTGCCATTTGCATTGACGATGAACAAGCTCCTTTCCGCGCCGTTGTCGTAGAGGGAGAGGCGCAGGTCTCAGAGGTGATGGGAACGGACCACGAGGGGCTGAAAAGCGTCGTGGATCATTTCTTTGGTCCCGAGATGTGGGCGAATTACGTCGATACGCCCATCGCGCAGAAAATACGCGTGCGCGTCACCATGGTGCCCAGGAAATGGAAATGGTGGGACTACCGCAGAATGTCGATGGGCTCGGTGGCGCTAGACTGAGTTTCTGGATATTGAAACCCCTGTCAACCTTGCCTGATCGTTCCCACGGAATACGTGGTGGACGAGGTGCATGACAGGGCGGGATACGGAATCTTCAAATACCTGAAAAGCTCTCTTCGCTGAAGCGGCGCGGGGACCCCGGGGGAAGACACCCGAATCGTGTTCGTTTCCTGCTGTTCTTTCATCCGTGCAGACGGCCCGGTACGCAAACTTTGAGCGAAGCCCTGGACGGAGATTTTCGGGGTGCACAGGAGACAAATAAATGAGAATTGCTCTGGCGATTTTCCTTGTAACAATTATTCTTTTCGGTTGCGGCGGCGGGGGAGGACCGAAATTCTCATCCACGAATGCGCCGAACATTCGCCAGATAACGGGCATGTCCACACCCACGTTCAGCGATTCCGAAATCGCCCCGGCACTGGACGCGCAACTCGAAGCAGTTCAGGCGTCGGGGGACGGCTTGTTGCTGGTGAGTGATTGGTATGTTCGCATTCGGGACAACCTGAGCGGGCAGGTGGCGGCGCTTACAATCGACACAACTTGCGATCAAAGTGGTTGTGTGGCCGTCCATAGTCAATCGGGAATTTACGAACGCTTCACCTTGCATGACTTTGGAGAGGAAACGTATCCGGCAAGCAGCCAGAGAGAACGAATCGAGGCTGTGGGAGAGAAAAACGGAGTGCGCGTCGTCACGAGTTTTTCTTTCGATTTAGAAGGCGAAGATATTGACATGAGCGCGGAACTTTACGGGGCCTGGATGGTTTCCAACGGTTTCGGTGTGCTATGGGGGAATTCCCGTTTCAATGAGGGAAGCATCGAGAGCGGTTTTGGTTATTCCATCGGCGCGATGAGCCGCAGCCTTCCGCTCGGCAACACCACTTATAACGGCCTCATGGTGGGCGTCGATACGGGCGCAAACCGGGGCGACCAGATACAGGGAGACGCGAAGCTTGATTTCAAGTTGAATTTTCCCCCTCACGAGAGATACGCCCCCAACATGAATGTCTTTTTTTCCAACATCCGAAACTTGAGAACCGGCGCGTCTTACAGAAACATCGAGTGGACAGACGGAAGCGTAGCAGAAAACGGCACTTTCGATTGGGGAAGCATCAACGGCTCTTTCTACGGCCCAAACCATGAAGAAGTAGGGGGTAGTTTCAACCGGAATGGTATCGCTGGCGCCTTTGGAGGCAAGCGATAATGGAAGCCTGGAGTACGGGGTAACGGCCTGAATGGGGTCACCGGGCGGGGCAGGAAACTCCTGCGCGGCATCGAGTGCGCCGATTCGATCGGGATGGACGCGCACAAGTGGTTCTTCCAGCCATATGAAGCGGGCGCCCTGCTCGTGAAGGACGTGAGTACGCTCGAACGCGCCTTCGCGGTGCGCCACGACATTCTCCGGGACACGATATGGGGCGCGAACCATCCGAACTTCTCCGACCGCGGCCTGCAACTGAGCCGCTCGTGTCGGGCGCTCAAAGTCTGGATGTCGGTGCAGACCTTCGGGGTGGCCGCGTTTCGGCGCGCCGTCTCGCGGAGGATGAAACTGGCCGGGCAGGCCGAGGCCGGCTTGGGCGAAGAGGCGCTCGAGGAGATCAACAGGACGGTTCTCGTCCGCATCTTCTGGGACGATAAGGAGTTCGTGTCCTCCACGCTTCTTAATGGGAAGTTAGCGCTGCGCTTTTGCATCAGCAATCACAACACGACCTGGGACGATGTGCGCGAGACGATCGAGCGCTTTGGTAAGGAGGCGCTGGGTTAAGGCCGGGGCGTTCTCGCGCCGAACGTCAGGCGGCGCCTTGGCGTCTCGCGGGACGTCCTGGCGATGACTTTTAATTCAGGCGCGGGTATTGCCCGGATCTGAACAATACAAAGCAATTCCGGTGAACCCCTGTTCAGCCTTCGCCCAGCATGTCCTCCTCGATGCTCTCCGCGACCCGCTCCGCGGCCTCCTGCGCCGAGTCGCGCGCCGTCGTTTCCGTCTTGCTGTGGCCCAGGAGCTTCCCGATGACGGGGTTGCTGAAAAACCCCGATGCGTGAGGGTTTGGCCCGCCGGCGCGGCAGCCGTCCCGGGATGAGAACGAATTTCCGTCGTTCCCTGAGCCGGAAGTTGCGCAT
>JAPPHK010000309.1 GCA_028820795.1 Nitrospinota bacterium
ACGACTATGTCGAAGAACAAGGCAGCGGCTTCCTGGTGAGGATCGACCGCAGGACCAAGTGGGGAAATCCCTTCCGGCTCGGCAAGTACGACGACGTCATGGCGCGCACCGCCGTCATCGAGAAGTACCGGCGTTGGCTGTGGGAAAAAATCCGGAACGAGGAGGTGGACCTCTACGAACTCGCCGACCTGCAAGGCTGCGAGCTCGGCTGCCACTGCCATCCCCTCCCGTGCCACGGCGACGTCTTAGCGCGCGCCGCCGAATGGGCAGCGAGGTATCTCGACGGGATGCCCAAGGAAGTGGGGCGCAACGAGCGTGGCTACGCTCTTCCCGAATTCAACCATCCCCTCGCCTGAGGACAACGAAAGGAGTGAACGATGAACGCCACCGCGACACACAAGGAGATGATCATGCACGAGTACGCAGAGCACGAAGCGCAGAACGAATCCTTCACCGCCATGGTATGCGAGCAGGCCGCCCTGTTCGGCGCGACCCCCGGACCGGACGAGTTCGACAACCGCCCCGTGTGGGACGAGGCCGAGGCCACCGACGCCGTCCTCAAGGCCTTCGGTATCCTGGCCCAAGCCGCGCCCGACGGAACGCAACTCGCCGATGAGCGGGCGAGCCTCCTGTGGGGCTTCGTCAACACCCTGGACGCGCAGACACAGCGCCTCGACCGCGCCGCCGACAGGCTCATCCCCGGGGTTCGGGAACTCCAGCGCGAGCAGGACGGATCGGAGATCAGGTCCCGCGAACTCGAACTCGCAACCGACAGGGCGCAGAACCTGAATGATCGGCGAGATGCGTTCGAGCAACTCCGTGACGCCGCCGCAGAGGCCTACCGCGCCGAGACCGGCGAGGTATGGAGGCCGAGGCGAGGCTCCCACGTCAGCCAGACCGGCAAGCTCACCTCCGCCGTCATCGAGGCGCGTGACTTCCAAAGGGCGAAAAAGGACCGCGAGAACACCGCGCATCTCCCCCAGGGAACCCTCGTCGCCGTCGCGGGTGGAAAGGAGTCAACCGACGCGGGCAAAATCATCGCGCACCTCGACAAGGTCAAGGCCAAGTACGCCGACGTCGTCCTCGTCCACGGCGGCGGCCCGGGTGCCGAGAAGATAGCGGCGGGATGGGCCGAGCGGAACGGCGTCCACCAGATCGTCTGCAAGCCCGACTGGGACGCGCACGGCAGGGCGGCTCCCTTCCGCCGCAACGACGAGCTGCTCAACCTCCTGCCCAAGGGCGTGATCGCGTTCCCGGGTTCGGGCATCACCGACAACCTCGTCGACAAGGCCCGCTCGCTCGGCATCCCCGTCCAGAAAATCGCCGCCTGATGCGGGCGCTCCAAGGGTCGCGTCGTCGCCCGACGGCGCGGCCCTTCTTCACGCCTTCGTCCACTCCTCCCCGCATCGTTCCACTCGCTTCTTCCCGCTCACTCGCCGCGGCGGCTCCCGCTCGCCATGTTCGCCGGCGCTGGTTTCCCCATCTCCCGTTCCCACGGATTCGGCAATCTGACGCCCTTCGGCGCTTCGGATTTCACACCGGACGCATCGCCGATGCAGGTGTCGCGTGGGCTGCGAACGACCGCGTTCCCCTGCGCCCCGCCTTGATGGATCATCCCCCCGCGCATCCCCGTCGCGTCGGAAAAAGTAATACCAACCTGGTGGCACGCGAACCCTTTGAAATTCCTACACTTAAAAGTGGCGTATGCTCTTTGTAATACAGCGTAATACGGGGATTTCCTGCATGATACCAAATTGGTAGTACTTCGAAACGCGCTGCGGTATGATGGATACCGATTTGGTATTGCCGGATTCCGGTATCGATTCGAGACCTTCCCGGTTCGCGACGAGTGTATTCGGTGAAAGAAAACCGGAATTTCCCAATCGCTTTGGACCGGAATCGGTGAAAATCTTTACGATAGGAGCGACAAAACGAATGGCTCAGACAGCACAGAAGAACATCCGTTTCACGTTTGAGCAGTGGAAACGCGTCGAGAAAGAGGCGGAAAAACGCGAGATGTCACCCAACCAACTTGTGGTCGAACTCGTGATGGAAGCCCTGGCTCGTCGGGAATGGCCCCGCACAGAGGCGGAAATCCACCTGTTGCGCTCCGCCATGTTCACCGCGCAGGCCATCATTCGCGACATGGAGAAGGCCGGACGCGAGGAAGAGATCGAGCAAATCAGCAGGAATATCTCCGAAGTCGCGCCGGAATTGCCGGACTAATCGGCAATTAACCCGAGGGATCGGTCAGATTCGGGGTAGCGTTGATGTGCGAGTTAACCTCCCTAATCCGGGGGAATCAGACAGATAAAGTCAAAGACATTTACAAACGCGTCGGGAACATAGACTGTCTTCGTCGCCTGTGCAACATCATGCTGCCCGACGCTTTCGCTTGATATTTTGCTGTTCAAAATACGGGCTGTTTTTACTCGCTGAACATGCACGGGAGTGAACACGACTGTCGTCAGTCCCAAGTCTAGATTTGCTATGACCGATGCCAGCCGCGCAGTGGGCGAGACCCTGCGGTGCGATGACGCCAAGCTCCGCTAGATGTCCCCGCAACGCGTTGATTGCCTGGGTGCGCTGGCGAACTAGCAAATAGTGCGTGCGGAAAAGAATCCCCCTAGGCCTGCTACACTTCGATCTTCACCGCCACGGACTTCATGGTCGGGCTGGAGGCTACCTCGCAGATCGCTTCCGCATCCGAAGTGTCGTTCTTGTAGTATTTTATGGAGGGCTTCATGTAGACCGGTGGCACGAAATTCACCTCATGACGGAGTATTCCGATCTCGCGGCTCCAGTAGTATGCGCTCGCGCATGCGTCCATCCCATCGACAATAGCTCCGGCTGCTCTAGTATAACTGACCGCAGGAGTTGCAATCCGCATCAAGCATCATATAAAAACTCCCGCTAAATGATTTTCGTGTTTGAACCTATCTAGGTATGAAATACAAAAACTGGAGTAAAGAGAATCAACCCGCCTCATCTTTCTCAAATTTGCGATTGCATACTCATAAATATCAACATGGAAAGAATCTCCAGAATCTAATTTCTGAAAAGCCTTCTTAGCAACCTTAATCAATTCCTTCATTTTATCTCGAAGAGCGATGCGGGATTTCACAAAATCAGTGTGGTTCAGATGATAATACTCAATCGATTTATCGGCTCTTGAATATGCTTTCTTGCTCTCATCCTCACCAAACCTAGGCATTGCTTCGCCATCTTCCTTGAATACGATGAACCCAACATCTGCTGCTCGGCAGGGGTCAAGTAGTAAAGGTTCTTCTGCCGAACAGTCACTTTCAGGAAGCCATGCCCTCGTTGATTCATCCCAAAGTGGAAAATGATCTGCTTTCCCTCCAACGACATCCGTATTCAAATCTCGCCGGCGGCGGTTGGCTACAATACAGCTGTAACGGTAGTTTTCAGGGGAAAATGCAAGCCACCAATACCCAGGGTGCGGATTTTCTCTATCGCACAACTCAGCAATGCGCTTTTTGGGTCTATAGTGATCGACATCTACATCGGTCCCCTGTTGGGGAGATTCTGTGTACCAACATTTATCATGAAAGATTTCCCGTAACTGAGGTTTTATCTGGGCCCAAACGTTGCTGTTAGATTCAATGAGATTCGCTCTTTCGGTTTCGTTTTCCGCTTCGAGTAACTGTTGCTTTAGCAGATCGGTCTGTGAGGGCATCTTAATTTTCTCTGGATCATAATCAACACACCTCATCTTAAGACTCCTCGAGTTTTTCTTTCTCAAGAAGTCCATGAACGATTTCTTGCGCTTTATCAGTCCGCCGCTTCAAAACGTCGGGCGTAGGTTCTTCTTCTTGAAATAGCTCGCTTTCGGCTTTGTGTCGGGCTTTCAGAAACTCCTGATAATCGTTATCCCAATGGGCTGTGTTAAACCCAAGATATTCAATCGTCTGATCAAGTTCTTTCAGTTTGTTTTGCTCTGCTTGATTGAGTTTTTCTTTTTCGATTAATTTTCTGCGTTCACGGAGGAGGTTTTCTGTAGGGTTGTCAAGCGTGCCACGTAAGCCAAACATATCGCTGGTAAGAATACCAGCGTACCCCATACCACGTGGACTTTCGGCAGGAGCTTGAGCGTGTACTTGGCCCCCTCCATCTCTCCAAGTAACCTGCACTTGATTTTTCTCTAATTCAGCGATGGCAAGCGGATGGTGCGTCACCATCAACAAATGGCAGACCTCTTTGTTGGGCACAAATTTTCGTAAAAATTGCAAATACTGGATTGCCCATAGTGGGTTAAGATGTGTATCCGGCTCATCCAACAAGAAAAGAGAGTCCTTGCCGCCAGTAAACTTCAGTAATCCCAACACGGTCAACAATTGCTGCTCACCTTCGCTAAGTTCACGAAACCTCAGCGGTTCTTCACATGAACTAACACGGACACGTACACTCACTTCGGAGATGATCTCTGACAACAATGTGCTCTCCAACATCTTGAAGAACACATCTTGGGTCAATCCTTCGGCAAAGGTACGCAGCGCCTCAACATCTGGCAAAAATAGATGAATAAATTCGTTGGGTTTCCCTCTTCCGGTCAGGGATGTTTCTTCCTGGCGGGTAATCTTCACTGGGGCTAACGCGTGAGGATAAATAGTGTCTAAAAAATCCCGGACGACACCTGACGCCCCCCAAAAAAGCTCGTTTTTCTTTCTTGCCCATCCTGGCTTACGCATTACAAAATGGATGGAATCCAATTCTTCAATACCAAGATGTTCGCGCAAGAATTCTTTTTCTTCGTCATCTTGAGCGCTTAGAAAAAAAGCCAGAAGAACAAACTGGCTGTGGAATGGCTTCGCATAAAAAAGTGGGCGAATATCAGCTTGTAAGTTGATTTGGCTATTCAGCATCTTTCGGTAAAAATTATCCCGATGCCTTCGAAAATAACCTTCCAGTCGGTCACTTGGACCGGAGTAATATGCGAACAGGAAATTCGGAAGAAAGTGGGTTTCGCCCAGACTATTGCGTTTTACCTTCGAGAGCGGAATAGACTTACCTTGACCGGTGAACTCACCTCCGGGGTAATTCCCAGTCCTAATTCTGTATTGTTGTGCAAGCTTACTCCTACTTGGGTCCGCATCCACTACAACCCAGCGCACTTTTTCGTCATCGCCCAGCTTGTATTTGATCTCATAGGAAAATGGTGGCGGTTCACCTAAATCAAGGTTGCGAAAAATCGCAACTAGAGCTTCCAAGATATTTGATTTCCCTGACCCGTTTCGTCCAACGATAACAGTCATCAGGTTGTCTTGATCGAACTCAATAGTGATATTTTCCAGATTCTTAAAACGCGAACGAATGCGCAAATAGTCAATTTTCATTTGGTTCCTCTCATCTCGCTAACGCGAAGATGTCTTCCTCTCCCCTGCGGTTGCGTGTAATCGTCCCTCTTTTCAATTGTTCCCGAACTTCAAGAAAAAACAATTCCAATTGGTCCGTCGAAACGTCATTGGGATAGCCCGCTTGCGCCAACAAGTCTTGGGTGCTCAATGGAATGTTTGCCTGCTTTAAGGTATCCAAAACTGAGATCGTTCTGATTCGCCGTTTTTTCTGAGCCATCCTTTTACCCTCCATGCTCTTGCTTGTCTTTTTTAGATTTTCCCGTTCTTTTCTCCTCAACCGGATGTGCTCCAACAACATATTAGCGGGCTCGTCCGTCAAATCTTGCGACACTAACTCCCCCCTGAAAGCCTTCGCAAGGATGGAATTCTTAAGAATCGTATTCTTCCTGATCGCATCGTCTACCAAATGACGGACATTTTCGATCACCGAAAAAAGATTTTTTATCCGATGAACAATTATTTTCTGCTCTTCTTTGGAACAAAGCGGCACTTCGAATGCGGCAAGTTTCTTGGCATTAATGTTAGATTGGTTGACGCCGTCACTTTTAACACGCCAACAATAGTCACGCCCCATTGGGCTGTTCAGACAGAATGCAAGAAATTCCGGATCCAACTCATTCAAGGTACGGATGCGGATTAGATAGCCAGCATAAATAGCAACGCGACCACCAAGATAAACGGCCGTTTTTCCAACCAACTCAGGGCTATTCGTTCGATTGAACAGAACGTCTCCAAACGTAAGAGAATACTTCCCAATTTCAGTGGGGTCTGATGTGTACACCAGATTTGACCAATCAAGTTCTCCGTTTTGAATGTTCCCCATCCGTAGCACAGGGACTTTACCTGATGAGCTTGATTTCTTAGATGAGCCATATTTGAAGGACGACGCAAGATTCTCCAACTTAATGTAAGCCCAGCTATTTGGAAGTAGGTCTGATGCTGTTTCTTCCGGGGCATTGGAAATAGCAGCAATTTTTATTGATTCTGAAGAGGACACAACGTTTTCGAGTTGTCGCATTTTGAGTTGGCGAACTACCTTCTCAATAGGCACCAAATTGTCCCTTGATTCACGCCAGTCGGCAGTTAGATCTCCACAAAAGGCGGCGAGGAGGACAGATTGACGGTATTGATCGAGTAGCGCCGAAATGGCAACTAATGCTTCCTTTGTCCGCTGGCTTTGATCCAACAAAGCGTCAGTCTTTTTAACGATGCGATGTTGTTCGTTAATAGGAGGAAGAAGGATCTCAGTTTGTTCGAATTTTCCTTTAGTGATGTGACGAAGCCCCGCCCCACCATGCGCCTTGCCTATAAGTTCCTGAAGCTTCTGATTAATTGCATACCGTAGAAAACTCTTGTTAATCCAGTTTTCATCTACCTCGATTTTGAAAATATGTTGGTTAAGGACTGCTGGACCACCGTTCCAAATATGTGCGCCAAAAGACGTGCCAGGTGTTCCGGACCACGCAAAGAGTAAAGCACCATTATCTATTAGAAATTTTTCGGCAACTTCACCGTTAAAATAATTATACGGGGCCCGTGGATTGTTAAGATTCTGAATCCTAACAATTGGCATCCCCTCTTCCACCCAGTCAGACGGTTTGAAAGCTTTACCGTTGATCAAATGGCATACCAATCCTATCTCTGCGGACACCCAATTTTTTGGAAGCATCTCACTCATTCTGCTGTCTCGTTTGTATCTGAATACTTGGGTGTCAGTAAATCGCTGAGTGCATCCATTTCTTCCAATGCAGTGCGGAGATTTTCCATGACTTCCCGGGCGATGCTTTCAGGATCGGGAGGGTTTTCGGTGCCGCTGTTGCCATCGTCCTTGAGCCAAGAGATGTCCAAGTTGTCTTTTCGCTTGGCGATGTATTTGCGGCTAAAGCAACGGAATCGCCCTTCCTCGCCCTCATCTTTCCGTTCGGCTGTGTTATGGGGGTCGTCACCGAATGCTTTTTCAAAAGGCTCAAGATGTTTCTCGCTCAGTGGATTGCGTTTGCCGAAAGAAGGCATATTTGTCCGCATGTCATAGACCCAGACGAATTTCGTGTTCTCCTTGTCCTGTTTTCCGCGGCTAAAGAACAGCACATTGGTCTTGATGCCCTGACTGTAAAAGATACCCGTAGGAAGTCGCAAGATGGTGTGGAGATTGCATTTTTCCATTAAGTCTTGGCGGATTTTCTTGCCTACGCCTTCTTCGAACAACGTATTATCCGGTAAAACTACCGCGGCTCTCCCTCCTGGCTTGAGGCCAAGGTAAATATGCTGCAAGAACGCAAGTTGTTTATTGGTTGTCAAAAACGGGATGTCTTTGCGCCCGTCACGAACGCTTCCGGCTTTCGCACCAAATGGTGGATTTGCCAAGATGAGGTCGGCAAGAACTAGGTCACGCGCATCTTCGGTTAGCGTGTCCCCCAAAATGATGTCTGCATCCATTTGGTGTAAAAAAATATTCATCAAGCAAATACGGTGGGTGCTCTTTTCAATCTCCATACCTTGATATGATGGTGGGTTTGAGGCGTAAGCTTTATAATTGTTTGTGGTACGGAGGAAATGTTCTGCAGAAATCAAAAATCCTCCACTTCCTGCTGCCGGATCCTGTATTTCTTCGCCCAACTGAGGCTTTGTCAGCTTCACGATGCAATCAACTAAAGTCCGTGGCGTGAAATATTGCCCAGCACCTGAACGCGCATCCTGGGAATTCTTTGCGAGTAATCCCTCGTAAACTTCCCCGATTCCATCCTCTGTTACTGAATGCCAGTCGATCTTCGCAATTCCATTGATTACGGCTCGGAGGTTTTCTGAATGTGAAAAAACCGTTGTTGGAAAGGCGTATATCGCTCGTACTGCCTCAGATTTAGCGTATCCGCCTAGGCGTGTCAGCATCTCTTGGTAAAATGCCAAAAGCTTATCACCGTCGTAATCTAAAAGATCTCGCCACCGGCAGCCTTTCAGTAACAGTTTTTCGGTTTCGTTTTCTTCAGCAATTTTAAGAAAAAGGAGGTATGTGAGTTCAGAAATATACTCGTGATAGCTGATGCCATCACCGCGCAGTATATGGCAAAGATTCCAAACATTTTGGATGATATTTTCGTTGCTCATCCCTAGCAGTCCATTGAAAAAGGGTGGTTCAGCCGGTTTCCTGATTTTCCGTGATGACGCATTCGATGGCGTCCGGAGCGCTCACCGAGGGGAGCCAATTCAGGAATAAGGCAGTGTTGGGAAGTCCAACCTCTGAGCACAAGTACAAGAAAGAAGAACCAGACCCTTGCCACGGCCTCTACTGGGGTTCCGGCTCCTTCTAGAAAGCGTATCAACAGTTTGAGATTATGCTTGGTGACATGAATCGAGAAGCGCTTGTGAAAGTTCTCACGACTGTGCAGCAAAGTTCGTCGCATTACGCCCAGATACAGGATGTGGGGGAAGGATTGCTCGACGATCTCGGCTTGCTTGCGTATGACCCCTTTACCGATGCTCGATCGCAGATGGCCGCGATTGTTGTAGACAGCCCTGAGCGCCTCCTCATCCCCGTGCCAATGCGAGAAAGTCGCACGCCACTGCTCGGCGAGCCGGGATGTCAAGTGGCTACCATCCAAGTTCTGTAGGACAGCGCGCGAACGGTAGCATTTTTGGGCCACACGCTCCGCCGGTACTTCCGACGAAGGAGGTCCACCGGCATCCAGTAGATGGCTTTCAGCACTCACTTGCGTGCCCTTGATAGCCTTGGTATCGCCCTTGTCAGCGGGATACAACTCGGGTGCCACCACCGCGCCGATGTCGAGAGCGACGGTGTGTTCCGGCTTGCAAGAAAGACACTGAGCCCTTCCTTTATCTTAGCAACGTCGACCTGCTGGTCGATCTCGGGCATCCACTCCTTGTTGGACAGCTTTCTGCTTTTGCACTTGTTCGTTCCCCCGAGCGTGGCATGGGTGATCGTCACGCCCAAGTCGTCTTCTTGATCGGTGATGGTCAAATCCGAAAACGCGATCACTTCCGACAGCAGACTCAGATCGATTATGTCTGTGCAGAGTTTAAAATCAATGATATTGTCGCTCACGCTGATCGCAGAGAACAGGAAATTGTGTATGCAAGCTCCTCCCGTTAGCGTGTCGTTGCCTATGCCGCCTTGTGTGTCATCGTTGCCTTGGCAGCCGTATATCGTATCGTCTCCCCCGAAACCGAAGGTAAAGTCTTCGAGAATGCTACTCTCTACCGTGTTGTCTCGTGATGTCCCGAATTTAGGGCTGACCTGATCCAGCATGCCTTGCTCCATGCATTCTTACCCTCCGACCCAGGAAGTCAGCCGGGAGCATCCAGTGAAGCGTCTAGTGAAAAGGCGCGAGTTGCGATTACTTCCATCATATTAATGCCGATTGAAATGAAAAATGCAACATCATGACCCGGCCAGAAAAAATCAAAGATGTCCCATTTGTCCATTATTGTCATAACGTAGGATTTGGATACAGACATTGTCTTAGGATTCGATTCAACCGAATTTGGCTTTACGGTAGATCCTTTGTGAATGTGATGGAAGTTGTCGTCATGGTAAGTGATGACGGACGGCGAAGCGGCATTTTCGCACCTGATGCATGAACACCATTAGCTCGGCGCGACCGCTTTGGTGGCCGCGATGGGTGATCCCGCCGCATTCAGGTCCGGTCGGGAGTTTGCCGCTTGGCTGGGTCTGACGCCCCGGCACATCGGGACCAGCGGCAGGGAGCGCATGCTCAGAATCTCCAAGCGGGGCGACAGGTATCTGCGCACCTTGTTGATACACAGCGCCCGCGCCGCAAGCGTCCACAGCAAGGCGCCGCGCAAATGGGTATTGCGCCTGGCCGGACGACGGCCCCCGAAAGTGGTTGTCGTCGCTATGGCGAACAAGATGGCGCGCACGATCTGGGCCCTGCTGACCCATGACCGGGAATACCAACGAAACTTTATCGGCTATCCTGTGTGAGTTTGAATGGCGAGAGAAAACACGAGACCGGAAAGGAGATGACACGCCGAAGGATTGCGCAAGGTAAGAGGAACCGCACAGGTCATATCGCGTTACATGGAAAGGAACAGACGAAAAGAAGAAATCCGAGAGCTCAGTCGCCATATTTCCGAAGTTGCTCCGGAATAGCCAGTGAAACCTTAAATCGGACATCCTATAGCTTGATTCTTAGAGCGGCTAGATGTGAACATGACTCGAGTCATCCTTGGTGTTGGTCGTGGCAGAACTCAACCTTTCTGTAATCCAGAGCTAATTGGAGGCTACGCCCTAAATCGATCTCACGTTTGACTACTTTTACATGTTCCTTCGTGGCAAACAGAACATGACAAAACAATTGAAAGGCAACCGATTTGCACGACCCCTTCTGCGAACTTCAATCAATATTACTTGAAGCGGACTCCGCTTGTCTTGAGCGTTTCGCAGCTCGTGCTCTCGGGTCTTTGCTCGGTGTACCCGTTCGGGTTGCCCGCTCCGGCGATCAGAGGGGTGGAGATGGGGGCACATCAAGCATCGGTAGTCGAGATATCGTCTTCGAGGCGCGCCGCTATGGACATAAAACAAAGTTAGACGAGCGCAGCATTCTTGGAGAGATCGATCAAGCGACGAATCGGAGTCCCGATCTTGAGGCCTGGATTCTGGTGACTACTAGAATTGTTCCCGAACAAATCCAGGACACTATGGTCAGGAAAGGCCTCGAACTCGGGATCGGTACCCTTATTATTGACTGGCTACAACAGCCATTGCCCAAGCTTGCTGTCCTGGCTGCTAGTTGCCCGGAGTGTTTCCAAGCCGAAATCGGACACGGTCATGAACTTATTCTCGAACAAATAGCTGCTATGCCAAGTTACGCTCCCACATTAGAAAGTATTAAATCCGAGCTTAAGAGTTGGTTGATCGGTTACGAAGCGGTTCGAAAGGCAAGTCATGCCTGGTTAGAGGGGATATGGAAGTCGAGGCGAAAGGCTACCGCCAGGTTCAGGCAGGATGTCGCTGGCGGTGAGGCAGAAGCGCATCACGTCCGGCGATCGGATCTAATTGACCATCTGGACGCTTGGTTAGAAGCCTCCGCAGTAGACGAGATAGGGGCATTAGTCGGTCCCGAAGGTGTGGGCAAGACCTGGTTGGCAATCGATTGGTTGCAGTCGAGACTTGTTCGGTTACCGATAATCGTGCTCGCTCCCTCATCCACGATCGGAAATGGAATTACCAGTCGTACCGATCTAATCAGGTTTATCGCGCGCTATCTGCACGATATATCAGGAGTGCGCAACGAACCGTTCTGGGAACGACGGGTCCGTCGGTTGCTAGAGCGTCCTGCAGCAGAGGGGCCGGCTTTCATAATATTCTTTGACGGGCTCAATCAGGTCGCTTCATTCGATTGGCTCGGGGTTTTCAAACAACTACAGGACAATCTGTTTTACCAACGTGCACTGACCCTGATATCCGTACGTACGAGTTTCTACGAAGAAGGTCTGGACGGATTACGCGCTCCAGGCACACAATCAGCTCGGATCGATGTCGGCAACTACGATATGGTGCCCGGAGGCGCCTTTGATCAGAAATTGAAAATGGTCGGCCTGTCCCGCGAGGAACTGTCCGATGAATTGATCAGACATGCGGTAGTGCCGCGACTGTTCGACTTGGTTGTTCAATTGAAAGACTCCCTTGGCGGCGTTTCCGCAGTGACCGTGAATCGTCTTCTCTGGGCCTACGGGGCATCAACCATCAGTGTTTCGACGGATGGTGCGTTCAGCGAGAGCACTTGGCGAAATTTCATTCTCCAACTTGCTCAAGAGCATCGGGACGCCCATCGGAACTCCACGATTCAGCGCATCAAGGAATTGAGCGAAGATGCGACACTAGAGCCGGATCGAATTCATCAACGTGTCTCCGGCGTGATCGACGGCATCTTCACGGAACTCAGCGGAGACGGTGAACTCCGTTTCCACGAGGATTTCGTGTATCACGCTCTAGGCCTTGCTTTGGTTAAACGCATGGAGCAGATCGGGTCTGACGAAGACGCCACAGCTGTTCTTGAACAATTTCTCGACCCCATCGCGAACTATGACGCCCGAGCTGAAACCCTTTGCGCTGCCATAAACATTTCACTTGATCGAAGCAGTCCCCAACAACCGAGATGGCTGAGTACGTTATGCACTTTCTGGATCCAGACACAGAATCTGCCCGACGAACATATAAAGGAGTTGGAAGTCCTCGCTCCGGAACTTCTCACGCCACTGCTGGATGTGATCGAGTCGTCGGGTAGTCATGTACTAAGTACGCCAAGGTATATTGCGGTCAATGCACTTAGCAAAGTCAAGAAGAGCGACGGGCTTGTTGCACGGAAGATCGCTGAACGCGGGGCGCGGTGGCACAGGTTCATTTCCCTTGAAAATCACGGGAGCGACACCGATCAGGGGGAAAACTCTCCATATGGCCACCGCTGCAAACGCCTCAAGGAGCGTATAGGCACCGCCGAGGCCGGAGAAGTGACCGTTGCAGGGCGGGTTTTCGAGATCGTGGAATACAGAGGCGATGATCTCATTATCGCGGCAGCGCAGCTTCTCCAGGGACGCCCTCTGGCTGACACCACCGAATTCTTTTTAACAGGCGCAATTCATCAAGCGATCGTCGGCGGTGGAACGGAACACGAATCCCAATCCTGGCTGAACGTTCTCAATACGGTCGATCCTGAGAAGACGGCAGAAAGATTAAGGAATGCAGCGGAAATGGTGCGTGACCGCACACCCGAACCCGGGGTTCATGGCTACCTCAACAAGCGGATTGCGTCGCTTCTGCTTTGGCGAACCGGCTATGCGGAAGATGCCGAAAAGGCATGGAAAACTGACCCGAAGATCGACCACTGGTTCAGCTACGAGACGGACTACCTGGATAATCCTTCGCGTTCTTTTTACTTCCAGCTTGAACGGCGACACACCGCACAGGCACTTCGGGACATCGGCCTCCCCATCATTCGCAGGATCGAGCGGGCGAAGGACGCGTTGCTGGATCCGAGTTTTGAAATTCCTCCGGAATTCATTGATGAATTGATCTCGACCGGCGAAGGGTTTGATTTCTCCCAAACGGCCACCGGACGTAATCGTACGCGTCACGATCTTGATTGGGAGCGACTCTCTCTCGCACTGGCACGTTGCGCACCCGGGAAACTTGCGGAACTCGAACGCAAACGCCTGCTTGGTTTTTCTGACCGGCCTGAGAATCAGCGGTTTGGCGCGTCTCTCGTCGTGCCTGGCGCCATGCTTCTCGTGCGAAAAAACGAGAGCGCAGCCCTGTATACATTACGAAAGCGCGGGAGTAGCGGACAGGGCAGCGCCGAGTATACGGCCAAGACCAACTTGCTAATCTCGGAAATTCAATGCAAATCCCCGGGGGCGCAAGTGCGAAGGATAATGGAATCGGGACTCGAACAAATCGATTTGCATTTGGCCAACGCCTGTGATCCACCTAGTGAGCGTGAGATAGGTCTCCTTCTAGACGAGTATGGCGATAATCAAGAGAAATCAAGGCGCCTTGCCAGTATCCTCGGTGCTCATAATCTGACCTTGAGCGATCGGGTTTTTGATATCTTCTTCAAGCTATTAAAACCCGGGGATGCCGATGTCGCATCGGGGGCGGTCTGGGTGGTTCTGGCGTTCAACGAACCGGTGCGCCTGGGCGCCATACTCGATAACGTCGACTGGGCTTGGTCGCTTGAAAGGCACGTCATGGAAAACCATATGGGATCGGTTGCGATTGCTGCATCTGCATCGAACCGGGATGCCCCGTTTATGGAATATGCGCACAGGATCGCTCCAGCCAAGCTACTCAAGACATTGTCACAAGAAGAACGGTCGCGTGAAGACGTGGAACTTGCGGTCGAATTGTTGACCGGAGTTCTCTTCGGCGATTCCATAGATCCGCCGGAACCCGGCGTTGCAATTTTCCACGAACAGGAAAAAGTCGAAATAAAAGGCTACGAATGCACTATTGGGGGTGTTTTGAAGGAAGGCGATAATCGGGATGATATCGTGCGATTCCTTGAAAAATTCAATTCGCCCGAAAAGCATGAGAAAAGGCGGCGCGAGATTGTCGAGGCCTATTTTCGTGAGGTCAAGGAAGCGAGACGATCTGGCGCTCAACTCTATCGCGTACATTTCACGGCGGAGAATTTCGAACCCGTTTTGAAACATTGCCCTCATGCCGTAGAAACGTGGCTGGAAGGTCTCGAATCATCGTCGTCGGATTTCATAAGACGCGTTCGATTGGCTGAAGGCTTTTTCGTTGCCCTTTGCGAAGCGCTTTTGAGGGAAGACCCAACACGCGGCATAGCTCTGTGGCGAGTCCTGAGGGAGCACTTGATTACCGGATTCATCGGTCGCGCCGACATTGACAGATTGGTGTATGCCCTGTTTACAGCACAACCCTGTGGAGATGTGAACACCGTACTGGAGGAAATTTACTGCATCGACGAAGCTCGAAACGATGATGATCTAATGGATTTGGTCATCGCGGCTCGTTTGTCGGGTCGAGTGGACTGGTTGCGACAAATGTTGAGCCGTGACGCGGAGTCTTCCTGTCCGCTACATCGGCAAAGAGCAACCTTCCTGGAACCGCTGTTGGTCCGGCCTGATATCGCCGGAGACGAAGATTGGCCGGAGGGTGAGGCCGCCAGCGTATTCGACAACATTCGCGAGGAGTCCTGGAAGCTGGCTCAACGTGAGGCTTTTGCCGCTTATTGGCTAAGGAAATTTGCCGAAGCGAACACGGTCGAGACCGCCCATGCATACTGGCGTCTGTTCAAGGCTTGCGCTGACAGGCGCGCATGGATTTGGATGATGAGTATTTACAAGTCGCACACAACGCGGGATGAGCTATTGGAAGCGGTCAAGCAAAAATTCATTAAGCAAGAAGAACACAATCTGAAGAATGCGATAGAAGAGAACGAAAAATCCTGGTCCAACAATTTTGCGTGGCGTAGATACCCAAACACTCTAAGGCCATGGAGGTCGGGATAGCAGAATGTTCCGTTACTTTTTTGCCATTTGGACAATGTCGATAAGCCATGTTGCCCTTCGCAACTAAAGTCCAAGATCGTGCACGACAGGCTTTTACTTTGGTGCTTTTCATGCCTCCGGCGCTAGGTTTTGCGTAGACTCCGAAGATTCCTTCGATTTCCCTACATCATTTCCGGTACAGGTTGGCCGCTCCACCGAACCTATCCTACTCCTCGCCCACTGCTTCTAGTGCCTAGTGAGGCCTAACTGCATGGAACCGGAGAGCGGGTATTACCGAAGTGCCACCTATAAGTTAGATAAGAGAGTGTCCGTGAGCGCTCTTGGACTCATTGGATCGAAGCAAACTGGGATGTGTTTCTGACGATAAACGCTAATTAGCAAAGACGAGGTAAAAATCCAAAAGTGATCGTCGTCCGGCAAGGAAGTGTTGGAAAGAATCGCACTCAACCGGTCGGCCAAGGAAAAATATTCTTGATTGCCCCCGTGGCCCCAAACCGGAGTTATGTCGTGAAGGATGAGGACCATAAGGGCAAAGCCCATGGAACGCTCTCTCAGCACTTCTTGGTAACTGTGTCCTTTTTCTATGGCGTAAGTCGCGAGTTTAGCCGTCATGAATTCTCGGGCCCAGACATCGCATTTCATTTCCTCCTCCTTACGGTCATCTGGACGCTGGCCATCGAGATCCAGCATGACGTGGTGAAATTCATGAAACAGAGCGAAACCAAGCGCGAGGCATGTCAGATCATAGGCTGTCTTGTATTGTAGATCTTCCATAGCATCGCGATCCGCACTAGGGCGTGGTAGGTCTGGCGGCCATGAGATGTCGTGAGAATTCGTCGCACTAATCAGCGACTCGACTGACTTACGTCGCTCTTTGTAATCCCGTTCGACATCTGCAAGTTTCTCATCATCTCGGATGAGAGCGGTTATGGGCTGATTCTGACAATACGAACATACCACATGTGGAGAATAACACTCGATGGCGTGCCACCCGCTGAATCCGATCAGCCAAAACACGTCTATTGTTTTCATGCTAAAAGCTATTCGATCCTTCGTTACGTTCAGTGCAATTCTGCAGGTGTCGGGGGCAATAATGACTTGTGGGTTATATTTCCTCCATAGGCGTTCTATGTCATGGCGACGCTCGGGAGTTACACCGAACATGAGATTCAAGACTGCCACCTTCGGGTCAATTGACGGCAAATTCAATCATCCTTGGATTTGATTCTTGTGGCTGCAAAAAATTGATGTATAGGGCACATTTCGGTTGTTTTCAAGGTCGTGTCAGTCCCCCTGTCGCCTATCATTTCATGGAAGGTGATGACAGTTTTATGGATTCCTCCAAGTGCTTTTTGGCAGGGTCAGTGCTTTTTGCTTGCAAGTTTTTTCGACACCAATCGGATGGCAGCAATTAAATAAGTATAACGAGCTTCACTAGTTATGTCCCTAACGGAATTCACTGAAAGAACAAACCGTATTGGAAAGGGCAGTTCGTAATAAGCTTTCAAGCTTTGTTAGAGCCGCGAACCTTGTTGTTCAAAATAGCATCGATTCCGAAGAAGGAGCGAATCTTACTTGCCAGTTCTTGCAATTCACGACTACGACATTCAGAGTTCTAATTATCCTCGAATGGTAACCAAAGATTTCGATATTGTTGTGATTAATATCCTTAATGTGGATGAAATCCGGATGTCTTAGCGCGGTCGAAAGTTAATGATACGTTGAACAAATGGCCCTTATGCACGAAATATTCATCGACGATCCGTTCGAGTAAGTTCTCCTTTGTTGTTGTTCGTCTCCCCTCCTCAAATCGCGAAACGTTCGATCATATCTGGGGTCCTTGCCCAGTCCTCGCCCGGGATGAGGTCGATCAGTTCCCGCAAGACCCGCCTGAACGCTTCCTTCGTGGAGTCTTCGTCCAGGGTCTCGGCGTGCTCGACCGAAACCAGGGGCCGCATGTCCGTAAGAAAAGCTGGATTCGCGAGTTTCGCGAACATTCTTTGCTGCGCTTCGGCGCGGGAAATACGCAGCCCCGATGCTTCAAGATAGAACACGAGACCTTCCACGACCCGCGCCCTGTCCAATCCTTTGAGCGTGCGCAGCCCGTGATAGAGATCGAACAGGTCGCGCCCCTTGTTTCTCTGAAGAAGCGCCCGGAGTTTCGTCGCGAAGATTTCCTCAATCGAGAACGTCGCTATGTCCGCCGCCCCGCTGAACCATGGGTTTTCCACCGCGAACGGAATGGAGACCGGCGGATCGAACGCCTTGATTTCCCGTGTATTGATTTCGATTTTCAGGCGGATCGGGGCGCCGACGGACGGGTCTTCCGCATCGACCTTGAAACGGAGTTTGGGAGCCGTAGCGCTCGGGGCGAAACCAGCCCGTCCCAGCCATGGTTCGAGAGTTTCCCGGATGGCATCGAGAACCGGGCCGATCGGTCCGGTCTCGGTCCTGACAAGGTCGATGTCTTCCGAATAGCGAAGGGGTTGAGGAAAATGGAGCTTGTTAAGCGCCGTTCCGCCGCGAAAGCGCAGCTGTCCGGCCAGTCCGGGATTGGAAAACAGCTCTACGAGCGCGCGGCTGATGACAAGGTCCTGTTCGACCTGGCGCAGATCCGCCCAGGGGACGACATTCCCCCATGCGATGATGTTCATCCGGGGGATCATTCGTCGACCTCAGGCAAACGACGGACGATGACGCGCCAGTGTTCGTCACGTTCCAGCGGGGGTGGCATGAATTCGGGGTCGCGGGTCTCCTTGCGGTCGAGTTCGACCCACGGAAATGCGCCGCGGCCGGACAGCGCGTCGAACATCGGTCCGGTTCGGTCCCCGTGCCCGAGGCGGTCCAGCAGATAACCGAGACGCTGCACGATTGAGCGCTCCGCCGCGGATGAAAGCCGCGCCAGTTCCTGCGAACCGAGTTTCGGGCCGAGATCGGCAAGGACGGTGACGAGGTTGTCGATGCCCCCTGCGGCATGGGAATAGCGCACAAGGTCCAGTGCCGTGAGTTCGACGGACGACACTCTCATCGTGCCCGTATCGGTCTTGCGGTTTTCCACGCCGTCCGATACGGTTTTCATATCTTTTCGGTAATGAAAAGCGATCCGGGTTCTGCCGGCGTGGATTCCGGGCAGCCGTTTGTCCGTGACAACGGGAAACTCCATAACGGCATGATGGGTAGCGCCATGCAGTTCGGCCGCCTTGAGGAGAGCGACATAATACGGCCGCCCTTCGTGCCGCATCAGGTCATCGATATACCAGCCCGGAGGCGGAGCGCCCCAGGATGCGTACCGGGGAGGAACCACCACATAGAACCCATTCCGCAGCCTGACGAGATGCCTGCGGCGCTGGAGCCGTTCGGCGGCGTCGAGAAACGCGCCTCGTCCGATTCCCAGCGCCTGCTCCGCCTCGTCTGCCGAAAAGACTACGCGGCCCTCTGACAGCAGGCCGGAAGTATAGGATGACAATGTTTTTCGTTGGGCATGTATCATGTCTTATTATCCGCTAAAAAAGCGGATTATTCAACATAATAATTTGACGACAGAAAAATCATTCCTGAAAATCCGCTGGATACACGGATTAATCGAAACGATACTTGAAGGACGACTCAAGTATAAAACCAGCCCTTTTCCTTGAGACACGGTCCCTCTGACATAAAGTGAGATCCATTGAGGCGCACACGCCCTATTCCTCATAATCATTCTCTTCGAAACAGAATTTGCGCAGAACGGCATCACAACCTTCATGGGAGCCAAAGCTCTTACGGGATAGAGCAGGCTCAGGATGTTGCAGGTTGTATCAAAAGCTTCGGCGAGCCCGCGGATCACAAATGCGATCCTGGACTATAGTTGGGCGCCGCAGTACGACCCAATTTCCTGCGAGATCAATGTCCTGATAGTCCGATCAACATCGAGAGGCCGGCGCTGGCAAACATTGCGGGTACTGGAAAGACACAATCCGATCTCCTACAATGCGGATAGCATTCAGCTACTCCGCGCCCGAGCCTCCGAGGAACTCCGAGATTCTCCCTTCACCGATTTATGCGATCGGCCGCAGGAAAAAGGTATCATGGTTCAAAGGATTGACCGACATAGCGAGCATCATTTCGCTTCTCTCTGCGTAGCCGCAGGAGCTGCTTGCAACATGTCGGAAGATGATCGCCATGGGTGGGACCATATCGTCGAGATACCGCCCAATCCCCATCCCAATCGCCCACCCGACAAACAGCCTCGACTCATCACGGTTCTTGTCCAGGTAAAGTCGACGAAAACGAATAAACTGACCACAAGAATCAAGCTTTCGAATGCCCTGAAGGCGGTACAGTCCGATTTGCCATGCTTTATTGTTATGTTCTCCTATAGTGGCACGGAGACCAGGGTGTATGCGAAACACGTTTGGCTCGAACTTACCGAAAGAATTCTGAAACGGGCAAGAGAATCGGAAAAACTGGGATTGGATTCTCTCCACAAAAAACGGTTTTCGGTCTCGTTCAGAGCAGGGGACCAGATCGAAGAAAACAAAATAGTAAAATGGATACAGAATACTGTTGCTGCAATCGGCGAAGACTATGCTTCGAAAAAGATTCAAATGTGTACTACCTGCGGATACGATAAAGGAAGGTACATCGGGAAATTCACATTGGGGCCTTTGAAAAACGTTCAACAAATTGTCGATCATGAAATCGGGTTACTGGAATCTTTGCCAGTGACAGACTTTGTGGTGTACGAGAAAAGGTTCGGGATACAATCTACCCATCCAGAAATTTCATCTCCGGAAGGCCACGTTCAGTTGCAAAATGCAGGCGTAAAAAACGCTATTCTGGTTATTTCGAACACGTCCGGAGACAAGGTTGAGTTTTCTGCCAATGTCCGTTTACCTTTGCTGATCCCCGTTGACCACGAAGCCTTTAGGGTGCGAGTGCAAGCCGGTGTCTTGGACTTCACATTTTCTCCGGGCCGAAATCAGGCGCAAAAGTTTCGGTTGAGCTACGATGAACGTGCCGAGTATAGCATATACGATCAGAGCCAATTCTTCGATTTCATTCAATGGTGTAAGGAAGGGGACGTCGATTTACGCCTCATTTCGGAAAGAGGCGTGCTTTGGGGAGCCAATGTCCAAATCAGTCATGCGGTGAAGGATTGGCAAATTTCTGATCTGCGATCATACCTCAAGCTTCTCCTCAACATAGGAGGAGACACTCAGTCACGCAAGATTCCCACGACAGGAAGGGCGATTCAGGATTCCATGAAGTCGGGGTACTTGATTGCGACGCTAGCGGATGCGCACGACTTGCGAATAGGAACTCACACTTCTGTATCGGAACCGGAAGTTAGCACGTTTTCTGGCTTCGGCGTCATCAGGTTGGGAAACTGGTATTTTACTTCGATTCTTGAATTTCAAGTGATCAATGTCTCTCAAAGCCCTGAATTTACCGCTTGGGATTTGCAGTTCAGCAAATTTCTCATGAACAGTGCCAGCTTGGTTGAATTCGAACATGCAAAGGCCACTGTGAAGGCGGCATTCGATCAGCATGTAGAATCATCCGATTCAAGAATGATGTACTTCGAGGACGGGGATTTGAAGCATTTCGCGAATTTGGGGAATTCCGAGACAACAATGAGAACCAACAAGTAGCTACACAAGACGGCTCTAAACTTTAAGAAGAAGGCCAGTGGAGACGTTATCTGATTTCTGGTATTGGTCGAGAAATCAGTTAGAAACGTGAGGTGTTGGATCCCGTCTCGAGTGGCATGGTCTACAGGCCAAAAACTTCCGCAAGCTCAACTTTGGGTCCGACATTTAACAGGCTAGCACTCCCTTGGTTCGATTCTCCTTGCGAGTAGGCAGATCATTTCATTGGTCAGTTCCATTCAGTGTCCGGTCTTCGTTCATGAGATGGTGAAAGCGATCGGCTAATCATTGAGCGGGCTCCGGATGCTCACATTTCCCGGCGTCTTCAACATGTTACTCGACCCTACTGAATCTATGTATAGCGACTATCCGCCTGACCCCGTTCCTTCTGGCCTATCGCTACGGAGATGTCCTCGCAGTATGAACGCATCTGGAGGTGTCCCATCGAGCCGAATGACATTCCAGCCGGACCAGGTAACTTCGTCGAAGTTCATGTCCGTCAACCGTGTGGAGACTATGGTTTGGAATCTGCACTCAGCTGAACCTAGAACTTCCGCATAGCGCTTCAGCCAATCAGTGTCAATCCGCCAGGAATCAGCATCGAGAATCAAAAGAGTCGGTCTGGTAATGGATAGTTTGGTGGCCGTTATGATTCCGAGCTCCAACATGAGCTTCTCGCACTCTGAACTGGCCAATAGCCGTAGCAGCCTGGATTCAATCTGATTGGCGGCTTGCACTTCAACATGCATGTAAACGCCTTCGTCGGTCTCCTCGAAGCGTGCTCCTTTGAAAAAATCGCTTTTATTGGCTAACTCGTCGCAAATCGCTTGAAGTTCGTACGGGTGCAGTTTCATTGAGTCGGACACAATATCGCGATCATTGCGCATTTCCTGAAACCGGTGCTCTATGCTTACGGGGAAAATAACCTTTATGGTATCGGTCGACAAAAACGTTTGCTCTCCATCCAACTTGTATCGAGGGTATTTTGGACATAGAAAATCAACCTCAATCCGGTGCGGGTCTGGGTTATAGTAATCAACTCTGTAAGACAACCGCTTCAGAGAGTCTCGAGTTAATGTTTCCCATCTTTCCAGATAAGCGGGATTGGAGATTCCAGCAATCCATTCACATAGTGCTGTCTTTCCAACACTGTTCTCACCGACAATTAGATTCAGTTTGGCGAATTCTATTTCTAAGTCATCAGAAAAAAGGGGCGATGAATGGAGCGTGAATTTATTTATCCATCCGAAAGGTGTGTGAATTCCCGCTTGCTCATGCGCTATTCGTGTTTCGTGCAATGCCTTGTAACTATGCAAAGTTTCAGGTGGATATTCCTTGCCTCTGTTCTTGTCAATCAAGCTTGCACAATGGCCACACAACCAGATAGCGTTTTGCGGGGATTTTAATTCGTCGTAGCTAAGTCCTCCGGTACCACGTGGTCCACCTCCTGAAATGGCAGCGCCATAGATATGGGCAGCGATTCCTGTGATTAATGGTTTTTGCGGATCCTCAGCTGGCCCTACCGTTGTTCGATTACAACCTGGGAAACTGCATCTATAACCGGCCCTTTGTGCAGTGAGTTCTCTTGTCTTCAGAGAAAAATCCGCTCTTTTGTGTTGCTTGTCATCAGTCATATTTTTCTCTGTGAAACCATGAAGAAGACAACTTGCTTCATCCCATTCACTCTATGCTGCTTTGTTCTGACCCGAATTTTGCTCTCACGCTCTCCCTCGTGGTTTCTATTAACCTTGTAATCGATTGCTTTGCCGGCGCGGTTTCAAGGTCAGGAGTGAAGATATTAGACGATGGCTCCAGGCGACAGATATCAAATTGTTCACGCTCGCGACTCGGCACCTACTTACAGACAACACACGATTCCGGGATTATCGGGTTAGGGGGACAAATTAAATTATTCGATTCGGACCACAACGTGCTGTTGCCCGATGACGGCTGTTGCTATTTTTTCCGTTTCGCCTTTGCGTCCCGGAGTTGTTTTTTCACCTCGCTCGGAAGCTGGATATTATCAAGCACCCAATCGCAGACCTTCAGCGCCATTGACGCCGATTTGCTGTTTGGCGCCTGCTCTAGCGGTGTCAGGATCGAGCGTGCAAGAACCGGATTCTGCGACGCTGTCCTGCTCCGCAAGGAACCATGTGGAAAATCGTCCGGCGCAAAGGGAACATTAAGGTTAAGCAAGATTTCACGCAGCCTCTCGCCACGTTTGCCGTTTACCGTCTTCTCGAGCTTGCAGGCCAAGGACACGGTCCACCATTCTTGTTGCTTCGTCAGAATGTCCCGGTGCGTGATGTTCATCCTGCCCGGGCGCTTCTTCCCCATATAATACGCATCAAGCCGAACACAAAGTCTCCGCAAAGCGTATACCATCAGATCGAGCTTAAAGAGATCCTCGCGATGCTGCACAAAACCGTATATCTGGTACCGGTTGTCTGGATTGCCATTGCTATAGAGCCGATGGAAAAAGCCTTCCGGTGTCTCATCGCGCCAATGGTCGATCTCAAGCTTATCCGGTTTTTCTAAATTGCCCGGCAAGAGGTCCGAAGCGAACGACTTTACGTGTTCATAGAGAACTACGATGTCGTGCCTGAAGGATTGGCATTTACCGGCTCTATCGCGGTAACTCTTGCCGGATCGACCGTTCAACAACAGGGCCGCCTTCATGTATTTTTCAAGGACATGGACGGCAAGCCAGAAATAGTCGATGTTCAATCCTTCGACAAAACACCAGCGCGCGGTGATGTAATTATCATCCGCAGTATCGACGAAAAGCTCCTGAACGATCCGGGCCTGCTCTACATGAATGGGTTCGATGTCGTGTGCCATGGCAAGGTTCCAGGTTGCTCTTGTTGAGAGTAGCGTCCGGCTGAAGACGCCCTTCCTCGATTCAATAACGTTTTCTGAAGCTCGTCTTGCGACGATCACCAAGAGGGGAGCCAGGAGTGAATACCGTAGCCAGCCTGTTCAATACGATATCGAACTCATCCGCCTGTCGAGCAATAACGCCACGACCACCAAATTACATTTTCGTCGTCCGCCTGCATTCTACCCTGAGCAGTATGATCAAGACTTCCTATTATAACAAGCGAAACCAACCTATCCGATTATTTCAAAAAAACTTCCCTACTGGCTTCTTGGACATGATCTCGTGCAAGTGTAGTCCCTACAGAGACACCCCGCCAATAACGCTGGCCGCTGGTGCACCCTGCACTCCACCGAAGCATTCATCTTGATTTCTTCGGCATCCAGCCCTAGGCATGGACGGATGGGTGCGCCTTGGGCCGAGGCGGACGTTTTCGGGTGACTCTTGGGGAGAAAATCGTCCTTACTGAGTTCATTGCCTATTCCAACTTGAGCGAATTGCGTTCAGCGGACGGCGCTTCCTGGTGTACCGCGATTATCGCCAGCTATGTGTTGTTCAGTTTTTCGAATTTCGTCATCATAAGCGTGCAGATAGGCAGCATCGGTGGACTCCCCTAGATCGAATGAACGATCTGGGGAAATTGCAATTCTCGTTGGTATCCTTGCCTCCTGGCTGCCTGCCACCCTGGTGGAGATGATTATTTGAGAAGGATGATCCAATGAATATAGAACTTCAACCTGAAGATGAACGAGACTTGAGAACCTTGGTAGAGCTTAAATTACAATCTCGGAATTACGTGGAAATTAAAGAGTTTTATAAGTGGCCGACCCGGAAAGATTCCGAATCGGTGGAATACCAACCCCCCAGCCCGGAACATTCCTTGACAACGAATAAAATTCGCATCAAGTAAATCGGAGTAGGAATGGCTTCGGCTAAACTTTTGTTAGCTATCGAAGCTCATAATGCTCGCGTTTGACGCACGGACGAAGCGAAAGGAAATAGCCATTATGCCAAGTTATGAACATAACCAATTGGTCGAACATGTAAAACGTCTCAACGAACTGCCGGAAAACGATGCGGAGTATGCAAACTGGATTAAAGCTGAGGGACATCTCGCTTTGGTACGGGATAATGCGAAACAAGAGGAATTGATCATTTATGCGTCGAGCGTGTACCCCTTATCTACCTTCATAAGTGCCGTTGTCGTCAGCGAGAATAGGGTTTCTCCTATAGATCAAGACGATTTGCTGCGTTGGTGTACCAATCCGAAAAGTTCCTTGGCAAGTTATGACTTCGAAATGGGGAAAGAAGATGTCTGGATCGAAAGAAACGAACATCTTTTGGGGAGTAAGGCACTCGAAAATACTCGTCAACTTGTGTTTAGTCGCCACTTCGATGGTTTGCAAGCAAAAGATAGCTCATATTTTGAGATCCTGCAGGAATACGCACATCTCAACGAAATCCACTGGCGGCCTGAACTGGGTTCCTATTGCCGCTTCGCCAGAAATGGAAACTTCGACCATATTGTCTCGGTCACATCTAGGAGGGACAAAGAAACTCCGACGCTCGTCTCGTTCAAGCGCGAACCACTGGAACTGTATCTTGCCGCTTCAGGCTATGTGCTGATTCGTATCTTTGACTTCAAATTGTATAGATCCGAAACTTTTAATGGTTGGCATGGAAAAAATGAAAAAGAAAAAAAGATAATCGAGAGCGACACTTTCTTTTATCTGAAGAGAGTCATCAGCGGATACGCAGGGTATGCCCGGGGCGTACAAATTATTCGCCCGGACCGCCCGAAGGCGCAGATATTTTCATCTTTTATAAGGCAGTGGTTGGGGCAAGAAGAAGCGGAATATGTTGAGTTTATTGCGTGGGATTGGCGCAATGAGCAGGTCACAAAGATTTCGACGGACCCGGCAACCACGACCGACTACTTTAATGCAAGGGGAAACTCCCTTCCATACAAGTATTCCCCTGCTTTTTTTCACCCTGACGTCTTGCTGAAATACAAAGGGGATAGCGATAAATTCACGGTCAGCGAACGAGACATTTATTGCCGTGGCGGGTGGATGCTCGGTAGCTACGATGTGAACGAAGCCGGGCAAGTGCATACCTACATATCCGATCTCCAGGCTCTACCCCATCCGGAACAACTACACTGGCTCAGCCATAACGAGAAGCCAAAAGCGGGAATCTCTGAACGCGCTTTCCTTAACGACTTTCAAGGCAAATGGGCCGATACCAGCCCCCTTGAGGATGTCGTATCCATAGCGCGCAGATGGGCTGAGTCTGCCTGTGAATGGTGGAAACTCCGAGAAGAAGCGTTACTTGAGCGCGTCCATATACCCCGCACAGGCAGCCGAGACGAGTGGGGGAGTGCGTTCGGGCTTCTCGCGAATCTGGTCATCGAGGGCTTCCAAGTCAAAACTATTCGCGCAAGGCTCAAGGAAACGAACATTACCTTTGGCAAAGATGACAAGAGTCTGGCATTGCTTGAAAAATTACTCATCGGGCATGACAAACTCGATGATGGCCAGAGTCTTGAAGGGCTGAGAATCGTTCAACATATTCGAAGCATAGCAAGCAGCACCCACCCTCGTGGTAGTACGGCCAGCGATTTGGCAAATAATGCTTTGGAAGAACATGGGACATATTCAGCTCATTTTGAAAGTGTATGCAGAATCGTTAAAAGTGAACTTGAACTTATCGAGGGTGCCCTTTCGTGAGAATTGCGTTATCTAAGTACTCTCCTGATTTCCATGACGCTTCCCGGAGAAATGGTACGCCCTCTTCCTTGCCACAGTTTGAGACTGACGGGAGGGTCCGTCCACCCCATCGGATACCGACATCCGTTTTCGTTCAGTCTTGGGGTGATGAGAATGTTGTTACTAATAGTAACCAGTTGTCCTGGCAGAAGGTGGTCGACCCAAGCCAGTGTTTTCTTTGAGCATTTCCCGCTGCTTTGATACGAACCCCTACCGGCATAGAACGACGAATCATCACGTCAAGTGTCATTGTGTAAATGGCGACGGAATAATGCTCCATGCCAAAATATACCACTTATGGTCTTTTCTCGGTTATGGCGCGGAGCGGGAAGATGTACGAGGTTGGGCAACTGCACCTTCCCGCGATCACCATTTCTTCCCAATCATCCGGGGGGCCGTCCTTCAGCAGTTTGAACAGTGTCCTTGTCGTGATGTCAAATCCCGTGTCGAAGGCCTCTCGATATCTTTCTGACGAAGTCTTTCGCTTTCGGTTGTGCACGATTTCCGACCGTACGGCATAAAACTTCTTCACGGATTGCATGATCAAAACCCGCTCTCCCGCACCGCGGCCCAGAAACCACGATGCCCTGATGCGCATCTTGTGGGATATCTCTCCTCCGCTAAGCTCATACATCCGCTCCAGCGCGATAGCGACGTCCAGAATCCGGTCCTCCGCCGCGAACCGTCCGTTTCTGGCCAGTGCTTCGGCGAGCCGTGCCACGACCGGCGCCAGTTTCCCGTAACGATCGCCTTTTCTTGCCTCAAAAACGGCCCTCGCTTCCTCAAGTGCTTCTGCCCGAAGCCCCGGGGGGTTGGCAACCGGGGAGAACCGATACACCGAAGGCCCCCTTTGGAAAAATCCGTGCCTGTGCGCCAGCCCAAACAGATGGCAGGCGGACCGGTTGAGACATTCCTGAACCGCTGCCAGACACACGATTGGTGATCGGTGGGATACCGCCAGGAGTTCCAGAAACTCCAGCGCATCCCCGACGAACGGTTCGGGTGGTTCCGCTTCCACCTCTCTTATGCGGCCACTGCGCCGGAAAACAGGCCTCCACCGAAATGGCCTAACCACGGCCCCGACCAGCCGCCAATCCCGAAACCTGACGACATCCGGCGCCGTGTCCTTCAGCACCGATTCATCCACGAATGCCCGCGCCCGCTCGAACGGCAGCATCGTCAGGCCGCCTCCGATGCCGACCTCTTCCTCCAGGCACAGGCCATGGAACAGCACCACATCGTATCCGATGTCCAAATCGCCCGGCACAGCGGTTGTGTCTTTGCTTTCGGCGGGGTCGAGGAGGGCGTGCAGCTCTCGTGCGGCGGCATGAAAACCATCCCCCGGCAGTTCGTCTGCGCGCGCCATCAGTCCCCCGATCAGGTTGCTCAGGGACGTCAGACTGCCCTGACCGCGCATCTGGATCCAGAAATCGTCGTTGTCGATGAGTGGGCCCACGGCGCGCCACAGCGTGGGATGTGATCGCAAGGTGCTGCGCACTGGGTCGATCACCTCTCGCAGCGTTGCATAGTACTCATGCTCGCCGAAGGCTCCCCCGCGGCAGGCCCGGGTATAGAGCATTTGCAGATCGTCCAGAGGAAAGGGCGTCTCGTCTCGTCCATCGACCAAGACATGCTTACGCGGTGTGCGCCGCCAATATTCCTGCAGGAACGGCTCCTGCGCCCTGGATAGATCGGAGAGCGCCTGCGCGAGCCGCTCTGTCCAACCCTTGGCCTCGAATTCCTCCGATTTCATAGGCGCATCCTTTCCATATTCACTTGCGCGCATCACTCGGCGGTATCTACGGCATCGCCCGACAGCACACTCCGCGTCGCGCATATCGCTGACCGCCCTAATGGAGCCACCCTTGCCCTGGAAATTGGGCCGCTAGTGGGTGCTGAGCCGGAATCACGGACGGGGCAATCACCTTGACCCTCGAGTATGTCATCGGCTTCGCCGGAATACGCAATGGCCGCCGAGAACGCTGCTGCGAACGACATTTTCAAACCCCCCGGACAAAGTCTTGGAACTGCGCCCGCGCACGCCAGGTACCACTACAAGCCCGTCTCCCGCCATGTGCCAGTTGCAAGCGTTGACGAATCTGTCACGTCGTCTTTTTGCTGGCTTGCGAGCGCGTTTTCATTTGTCCGATAAAAGCCAATGTGGTGGCATCGTGCCCTCTTTGCATTCTGTCAATCCACCAAATTGGGTAGTTATTCGACGGATTGTTCAGCCGTCGGACAATGATGGCCACAATCTCATCCGAGGTGCGATCAGTGACAAGGATGGACGACACGGATTCTTGAGGGACGGTAATGACCGCAATACCACTTCCGGGCTGCTGTGCTTTCGACAATTCGGTAATCAAACGCCACTCTTGTTCATATTCCCAAGCGACTCCTTTGCTAGACATGAATGCATATGCGTTCTCTTGGTTGACAACTCGCGGACCCATAACTAGGGGAAGATTATCCTCATATCTGACCTGTCTGATGATCGAAGTGCCAATCAAGTGCCTGACCCAATAATCAATGTTGTAGCCAATGACAACGCCTTTGCAGTTGTCAGCATAATGTGACCACATCTTCACATCATCTCTTCTAGTCGAAAACGATGTGACCCCGTATCGCTTTGACAACTGGTCGCAAGTTAACTCGGCCCCATAGACACGAGGATATTTCTGACGAAATCTTTCCACGTCGTCGACAGAAACTGGCGATTCTGGGAATAGTTCGGTTAGGGTTGAAGCATATTCTCGATTGATATTCTCCCGATTCTTTTCGTCATCAACAAACGAGGGTTTGTAATTGATCTCATTAATGTCGTTTAACTCGTTGGGCGGCGTGACGCGGAACGAGCACGGCTTCTCGTCAGGAAGAACATTGTCCAATCGATCTGCAGGAATGTATTTGTAGAGCACCTGTGGGGGTTGTGAAAATTGGTCAAAGAACGTTTGGTCTGGATCCAATAGGCGTGCACGCCAAAATTCTTTTTTTATTTTTGTGTGTCCGGATGCGTCAATGGCGTCCAACAGATTTCGCGTTGTAAACATGGCCGTATGGTATCACACGGGATTTCGTTGATGAATAGGAAGGCTCGGCCCCGACAGAAACCCGCCGGGCTACGCTGGAGTTATAATTCATCCGCTTCCGCTTTGATTACTTCTTCCAGAAAGCAAATCCCCAACGAGGTTGAGAAGAGTTAGTTTTTCTCAATGATATCAACGGAATAATGGGATTATATAGCCGCAGCAAATCACCCACTGCCACTAAACGGGCGCAAGAGCCTTGCGCTTTCATTCGTTGCGAGTAAAGACCGTCTAAACCCAAAAAACGCTAGACCCGATTAGAGGTTCCCTAGTAGTCTAAGGAAGAATTCTTACTGCAAGGGGGCTCCCATGGCTCGATTGAAAATCGCCGCTACCATCCTAGCTGCTGCCGAAAAATGGAAACAGCGCTGCCTGCTCGAGGACGGCTCGCTCTTTTCCGAACAACGGCTCTGGACCAGGGAAAACTTCGGGGAACTTCAAACCTGCTTCGTCGAGCGTCCCGATGAGGGAAGCGATTCTTTCGCGGAGAAGCTGCGGCGCCAGCTCGACCCCGCGCCACCGGAAGCGAAGCGTCTGTGGGCGGAGATGACGTGGGTGTATTACCTGATCGCAAGTTCCGTAAAACGGGTAACGAAGCTCGACAGGATCAGGACGGTCTGGGAGTGGTCGGGAGCGGCGCTTCCTGAAGATCACTGGGCGTTGGGCGAAGTTCTGGACGGAGGGATGGTCAATCCAGGCATGGCCTATTTGAATCACCAGTGGCGTGAGTTCAGGTTCATCATCACCATGATGCTGGACTGGAACTCCCGTTCCGCAAGGGAACGGGAGACACTGCTGAACGATCCCTGGGGTTTCGCGGAATGGGTTGACGGGCAGGAAGACAGCCACCGACGTCAATTCCGCCATGCCCTGTTGTTCCTTCTGTTCCCGGGCGAGTTCGAGTCCATCGTATCGCGACGCCACAAGAAGGACATCGTCAAGGCTTTTCGAGAGGAAATCGGTGAAACATACGATGTCGACCGCATGAATCTTACCGAACTCGACAGGGCGTTACTTGCGGTAAGGAGACGCCTCGAAGGCGAGCATCCCGGGAAAGAAATATATTTCTATGAGCCATCCTTGAGGGAGCGTTGGGACGACGACGATTCGACGACGCCGGGCAATAACGGTCAAATTGAAAAGACCGATCATAAGACATGGTTCCAGAAGCGTTTCGGTATGGCGGACGTGTGGGCCATCGCGCCGGGTGAGGGCGCTCGCTTGTGGAGGGATTTCCAGGAACATGGCATCGCGGCAATCGGATACGACGAACTAGGAGATCTCAGTGATTACGATTCCAAAGACGCCATCCACAGTGCGTTAATAGAGAACGGCGCATTGCAAAACCCGATCAACCATTCGCTTGCCGTGTGGGAATTCGTGCATGAGATTAAGAACGGGGATATTCTCATCGCCAAGAGAGGGCGTAAGACTATACTCGCATGGGGGGAGGTCACCGGAGATTACACATACGAGCCCGAGCGGCCTGAGTACCGCAACCTCCGGAAAGTCGAGTGGCATCCGTGCCGTTCACCGATCAACCTCGAGGACCCGATCACCACCAAGACGCTGACTCGATTCACCTCTTACAAGAATTGGTTGCGGGATGTCTTCAAATTGATCGATGAACCGCCAGAAAACGGGCCCGATGGGAAACAACCCTATGACATTCCCGCCGCAATCGTTGACTTGTTCTTGGAGGAAACGCAGTTCCGTCGCATTCTCGACTCCATAGCGCTTCGCAAGAACCTGATTCTTCAGGGGCCGCCGGGGGTCGGCAAAACCTTCATCGCCCGGCGGATCGCATGGTGCCTGATGGGTCGCAAAGACTCGCGACCCATCGAGATGGTGCAGTTCCATCAGTCCTATGCGTACGAGGACTTCGTGCAGGGCTGGAGGCCGACTGAAACCGGTGGCTTCAGGTTGCGCAATGGTGTGTTTTACGAGTTCTGCAAACGCGCGGAACAACAGCCAGATACGCCTTTCGTCTTCATCATCGACGAGATCAACCGGGGCAATCTCTCAAGGATATTCGGGGAACTGCTCATGCTCATCGAAGCGGACAAGCGTGGCCCCGGGCACGCTATCGCGCTGACATACGGCGCGCCCGGAGAACGCTTCAGCGTTCCTGAAAACGTACATGTACTGGGACTCATGAACACCGCTGACCGTTCTCTGGCGATAGTGGACTACGCGCTTCGCCGCCGGTTTGCGTTCGAGACGCTCAAGCCCGCGTACGGCACCGGGAAATTCCGGGAATACCTGCTGGAAGCGGAAGTCGACAAGGACCTCGTGGACCGGATCGACCGCAACCTGTCGGCGCTCAACGAGCGCATCCGTGACGACAAGGACCTCGGTCCCGGCTTCCAGATCGGACACAGCTATTTCGTGCCCGAGGGATCGGCAGACGAGCAGTGGTACCTGAGCATCGTCGATACCCAGATTGCGCCGTTGCTGCGAGAGTATTGGTTCGACCGTCCCGAGCAGGTGGATAAACTGGTCGAGGATTTGAGGCGGTGAACGATAGGAAAATTCCCATCGCCAACATCTACTACCTCCTGTGCTACGCCTGGAACCATGTCGATGAGCGCGATGTGGTACGGCTTGAAGAACTGGAAGGGCTGGAAAAAGTACACGATCTCCTGGGCAAGGTGCTGGCCGAAGGGACATTCCGGCTTATTCGCAGAGGCATCGACCGCGGCTACCGGGAGTTGCGCGAGGACCTCGCCGGCATCCGCGGAAAAATTGCCGTGGGAGAGACCGCGAAACGGGCGCTACTCGTCCGCGGACAGGTCGCTTGTGACTTCGAGGAGTTGTCCCATGACGTGCTTCACAACCGCATCTTGCGCTCCACGCTGAGATCCCTGCTGCGACTCAAGGACCTGCACTCAGGCGTGCGCGCCCAAGTCCGGAACGCCTATTCGAAGCTCGACGGCGTAAGCGTAGTGCCGTTGCACAGCCGATTGTTCCGGCAGGTGCATATCGACCGCAATCGTCGGTACTATCGGTTCCTGTTGTCCGTGTGCCGACTCATCCATGAGCAGTTGCTGGTCGACGAACGTTCCGGGCAAGCCACGTTCAGCGATTTCAGCGAAGAGCGGATGGAGAAATTGTACGAGGACTTCATCATAGGGTTTTATCGCCGTGAACAGGACCGTTACCGGGTCAACCATCGCGGGCGCACCATCGCGTGGGTTGACGAGGGCACGCCCGATCACCAGCGCTCGAAGCTTCCGCGAATGGAGGCCGACGTCATTCTGGAAGCGCCGGAGCGCCGGATCATTATGGATGCCAAGTACTATCGGGAGGCTTTTGGCGGCCGTTACGGCGGGAAGCTGCATTCGAACAATCTCTACCAACTCATGGCCTACGTGAGAAATCGCGAGGCAACCGAAGCGACGGGACCAAAGCACGAGGGGATCCTGCTCTACCCGACAGTAGAGGCGCCGGTGGCGGCCGACGTCCACTTGGAAGGCTTCCCGATCCGGGCCCGGAGCATCGATCTTTCCCAGGATTGGCGCAACATTCACGACGATATGTTGGCCTTAATCGCGTAATTTAGCTTCCTTCTGAGCGCAACGAAGTCGGAGAGTGTCAATGCAGCCCAGAGAGTGGGGCTGACCTAGATAGTTCAAATTCTGCTTGGGCCTGCCACCCAAGACAAGGGATTCGCTGTTAACTTTTTACCGACTCGCCCTGAAAGCTTTTAGGTTCGGAACGTTACCAGGTACGGGCCGTTTTGAGCGGTCGGCGAAGGAAGGGACTTGGGAATTACATTTTATATGCGCTCTGGCCCCTTGAAGCCGGATTCGGGCATTGGCTACCATTACCGCGAGTTCCGTTAGTCCGGGGGCACACTCTCGGTTGGATAAAAGAGCAAGGAAGGAACTTCTGTGCCGAGGCGCAAACGACCATTGCATACAAGCCGAAGCGAACATTGGCTTCGTATAGCGGCAAACGAAGCATCCGTTTTCACGAATGAAAGGATCAGGCTTGCGTTTGGATGGTGCGCTCGAGAAATGATCGATTGGTTGTCGCCTATCAAAGCCGATCAGTATGCGGAATACTATGATGGCGAGTTCCTGAAGCGTCTGGGAATCTACGAGCTTGCAACTCCCCTGCACTCGTTCTGGCCGCCAAACGGACCGCGCTGGGACGGCCTCGCCAGAACATCTTCGCACAAGTTCCTGATGGTCGAGGCCAAGGCATATATTGAGGAAGCTGTAGATTTTGGCAGCAAGGCGGGAGATACCTCTCGCAACAAGATTGCTGAAGCGCTGAGAGAGTCACAACTCGCGTACGGGGCCAATCCAGACGCAAACTGGGAAGCACCGTTTTACCAATATGCAAATCGTCTCGCTCATCTTCACTTTCTGGTCGCGAAGAATGAAATCGATGCTTTTCTCGTATTCTTGTATTTCGCGAACGCACCTGATGTACCAAGCCCCTGTACCGCGAAGGAGTGGGAAGGGGCCAGGAGGTTGACCGAGAAATGCCTCGGTCTAGGCAGTAGTCATACCTACAGCGATCGAATTGCAACCATCGTGATAGACGTCCCTGAAATGTGCGAGTCATATCTCGGTGTCAATCCGTGATGGAGAGTCTAGAGGTGTTCGGTCCCAGCATCGAAAGACCCGTTGTGGAGTTCGGTGTCAGGCTGTAACACTCTTGTTAATGGTCGGTGAGTTCCAAACAGAGGAAACATAGTGATCTTCGAATATTGTTCGAAGACATCGTTATCCGTGTCAGCATCCACTTAAGGAACATCGATCACAATACTTTGAAGAGGGTGTCTACCAAATGTGCGGCGACAATGTCTGCACGCACTTACTCCAGCCCGTCGCGAAGGTGAGAAAGGGGTAAATTCTTCCGGATAATGGAAGCGAGGCATAGAACTGGTGACCATCGCCGTATGTCGGACAGTCGTAGTTCAGGAAAACCAGCAACCATAAAATTCAGTGGACATCAGCAATACTGACTTTCAAACTGCCGTCTGCATCCACCACGCACACACTCGGCCACTTTAATGACACGTCGAGTCCTGCAAAACAGTGCATAAGTCCTCCTCTTGTGGGTGTGGGAGATCGGACCATCCCGGCTTCACCAATACGTTTCCTGCACTGCGAACGTCGCTCGCACTTCATGACAGGTGTATCGCAGATTGCGGGACCGCAAGCGCAGTAATAAAGGCCGGCCGTCGACACGGTTCAAGCCCCGGACGCAGATCATGTCGGGATCACAGTGTCGAGAGCATCATCGAGATCACCCCGCCCTGAGGGACACCCGCCACCGGCCTCTGCAAGGCTTCCTCTTCGAGCACCCCCGCATTCAGCCATTGGTCGATGATGCGCCTTGCGACGCCGTCCTTGACCGCAGGTCGAGGAATGACCGGAGGAGGGTGTGCGTGATCGAGTCGAGGCACTTCGAGATATCGGCATCGATCACCTTTCACTTACGCATGGCCCCCTGCGCGTGTTCGCCTGCCACGGCAGCCCGCGCCAGGTCAACGGGTTCCAGTGGAAGACCACAAAGCCTTCGCACTTTCTCGCGAAGCGCGCCGGGGTCATGGAGCATCCTCCCGTCGACGGGCGATCCTGCGTCTGGTATCCTGCGCTATCCACGGACGCGGACCGGTTGAGCATGTTCCGGTGTGCTACGATCACGGGGCGCCGGCTCGCGAAACGGCGAGAGAGGGCATCAGTCAGGAGTTCGTCACGACGATTCGCACCGGGAGGTGGACCACCAGCCTGGAGATCCTGCCGGGCAGGGAACGGGCTCGCGGGCGCTGCTGAGGGTCCGTGGTCCCGGCTTTCCTCCGGTGCGCCAACCGGGAGGCGCCGTTGAGTGCTCACATCGCCTATCTGGACGGACCGCGCCTGCGCCGGTCTCTGGTAGCCGCCTGCGAGTATACCCGCCAGCAGCGGCAGGAACTGAATCGCATCAACGTCTTTCCGGTGCCCGACGGCGACACCGGCACCAACCTGGGCCTCACCGTGGAGGCCATCGCGGACCGCCTGCGGCGCAACCGCGACCGGGCGGTTTCCGCCGTCGCGGACGATGCAGCCGAAGCGGCGCTGCTGGGTGCGCGCGGCAACAGCGGGATGATGCTGTCGCACTTCCTGGTGGGCTTCGCGGCCCACCTGAAGGGACGCAGGCGCGTGGATCCGCGCGGGTTCGCCGAGGCGCTGGGCGGGGGCATCGACAACCTCTACAACGCGCTCGACAACCCGGTCGAGGGCACCATTCTGACTGTTATCCGGGACACCGCGAACGCCGCGAAGGAGAGCTCCGCTACGGACTTCGTCCCCTGCGTCGACCGGCTGGTGGACGCCGCGCGCGAGTCGCTCGAGCGCACGCCCTCGCTGCTTCCGGTGCTTGAGGCGGCGGGGGTGGTGGACGCCGGCGGCCGCGGTTTCGTGCACATGCTGGAGGGCGTACTCCTGCTCATCAACGGGGACCCGATCGCCGCCTCCGGAGACGAGACGGATTACGCGCAGGTCCCGGCGGCCGTCACCGAGGTCGAGTATCCCGGGAATGAGGAGCAGTACCGCTACTGCACCGAGGCGTTGGTGCGCGGCGAGGGGCTGCCGGCGTCCGCGGTCGTGCGCGAGGAACTGCGCCGCCATGGCGATTCCATCATCGTGGTCAGCACCGGCGCCCTGCTCAAGGTGCACGTGCACACGGACGGTCCTGAAGGAGTCTTCTCCTACCTGCGAACGCTGGGCAGGCTCGCCACGAAGAAAGCCGAGGACATGCGCGCCCAGCACGCGGCGGCGCGCCGCGGCGGGGGGGGCCATCAGACCCTGGTGCGGCGTCCCTTCGCGATCGTGACCGACAGCGGCAACGATCTCCCCGAAGACGTCATCCGCGCCCACGGCATCCACGTGGTCCCGGTCGTGCTCGTGGACGGGGGCCGCCCCCTGCGCGACGGCATCGACATCACCGCGGAGGAATTCCACGAGAAGATGCGCGACGCCGGCGGAGAACTGCCCACCACCTCGCAGCCTCCGCCGCAGGCCTTCGTGGAGGGCTTCGCGCAGGCAGCCGAGGACGGCGACCGGATCCTGGGCGTCGTGCTGGGAAGCGGCGTGTCCGGCACCTTCGGTTCTGCGGAAGCGGCGGCGCGGACCTTCGAGGAGGCGCCGGTGCACCTGTTCGACTCCTGCGGGGTGTCGATTCTCGAGGGGCTGCTCGTGCTGAAGGCGGCGGAACTGGCGGAGAGCGGGGCGAGCGCCGGCGAGATCCTGGCCGAACTCTCCCGCGTGCGCGGCCAGTCCGGTATTTTCGCCACCGTGGACACCTTCGACCGCCTGCTGCACTCGGGGAGGGTGGGAAAGGGCCAGGCCTGGTTCGGGGGCATGCTGGGGGTGAAGCCCATCCTGTCGCTGACCGGAGAGGGGAAGGTCGTTCCGGTCGGCAAGGTGATCGGCCGCAAAAAGGTGCTTCCGGCGGTTCTCGGTCTTCTGGAGGACCGCATCCCGGCCGGTGCAAAGCAACTCCGCTTCGGCGTGGTGCACGTCGGGTGCCCGGAGATCGTCGAAGAGGTCTCGGCCGCCCTACACGCGCGTTATGGCGACGTGGACATCATAGGCGGCCCCACGGCCCCGATCTTCGCCACCCACCTGGGGCTGGGCGCCTGGTGCCTGGCCTACATGGTCGAGGACCAGGGACCACAGCTCAGCCCGGCGAAGGGGTAGCGCACATGGGCCGCCAGGCGGGCGAGGCGCGACTCCCGGGACGCGGGGCTGGTCACCACGAAGAGCAGATCAACTGCCATGCCGCCATTCCCCAAACGTCACCGCGCGGAACCACGCCCACCATGGGGCGAACGTACGGATACGAAGACGCTCCGACAGGAATGCTCCAGGTTGCGCACGAGTTTGAATTCACTCGCTACCGCTTTAATTACATATTGCAAAAACCGGGTCTTAATCGAAACTCGAAAAAACAAATATCCACAACAACTTCAACAAACTACAAAGACTTCACCCCCAATAAGAATCCCCCACTGTCTGTAAACGGGCGAAAGATCCGTCTGCTGAACTGCTTCCGCAGGAGGTGGTTCGCGTTGACCTCACCCGATGCGATTCCTCCCGGGCCCGTGATACGCGCGACGACTCGTCGCTTGTCGAATCCCGTGGTTCCCCGTGCCGACTGCCGAAAGGCGGGACACGGGATCCGTCGCACCGGGAGTCCTGACGCGGACTCCAGGCCATGATCCCGATTCCGCCGATGAGGGCGGCAAGTCCTTCGGGTTCCGGAACGCGACGGGGGAGGCGGCGCAACACCCTGGCTTGCTGCAAACAAGGGCTGCCCGTCTACTCCGCCCTCCACGCGGCGAAAGAACCCAGGATCCTGATCGGGTCCGGGTCGGTGGCGCTGCCCGCTGCGGCGGCGGCGAAGGCGCCCGCGGCGGTCGTGGGGTATTCGGTTCGGGCGGCGTCCGTATCTGCCGCGGCATCGTTGGGGCCGTAGAACCGGCCGCCCCACGCGCCTTTCAGCGAGGCGCCTCCCAGGGCGCCCCGGCTGGCGCCCTCGAAGCCGGTCGTGCTGTCGCCGTCCCGCGCGCCCGCGATGACGGGCGCCCTCCCCAGCGTCAGCGAGCCCGCCACGGACATGCCGCCGGCCCTGATGCGGGAGACGCTCCCGGTGACGACGCCCAGGAGCAGCCCGTCATTCGCGGCCGGGGTGGTAGCGGTTTCCGACGTGGAATCGGCCCCGCCGGTTCCACCGAAGCTGGCCGTCAGGCTCACGTCCGCGTCGAAGTATTCGACCATGCCGCCCGCCGAATACATGCCCGTCGCGACGCCGTTGTACGTCGCCGTGCCCGTGAGCCCGGCCCTGACCTCGAACACGTCGCTGCCGCTCGCGAACGCGCCGGCCGCGGCCGGGTCCGCGGCGCCCGCAGCGTCCGGAACGCTCAGCCAGACGCCCCAGGCCAGCCAGTCGGCGTCGGGCACGGGAGTCATGCCGCTTGCGACGGGCTGCCACCCGTAGCCCTGAACCGCCACGATCACGCCGTCTTGATCGACGCTGATGGCGCAGCCGCCGACCGTGCCGGGGGCGCAATAAAACCGCCCCGCCTGCGGCGGCAGGTTGTCGGTGGCGGACACGTTCCGCGTTCCCGTGAAGGTCGAACCGTCTCCCGGAACGTCGCCGGTGATGATCTGGCCGATTGCCAACGCGGCATCATCGGGTCCCGTGCCCGAGCCATCGGCGGTAGCCCCGTAATTCCGCCTCATCCCGGGCGCCTCGATGTCCGTATAGACGATGGCATAGGAGTCGGAAGCGGCATCCTCCGCCAGTTCCCTGCCCATCCAGCCCCCGCGGGTCGTCAGCAGCGCCGGGTTTTCGCCTCTCAGCAAGGCGGGGCCGACGCCGGTCACCGTGATTGCGGGTCCGCTCGCGCCGTATTCCGCCGTCGCGCTGACCGGACCGCCCTGGGAGACGCTTCCGGCCTGAGCGCCGGGACCATCCGCTACAGCGGTTCGCTCGACAGGATCAGCCGCCGTCGCGGCCAGCTCCGCACCCACTCTCCCCGCGTTGGAAACGGGCTCGACGGCGGGCCTGCCCTCGGCGTTCTGGTTGGCGATCCTGTTCGCCAGGGAAGTCAGGCCCAGGCCTCTCGCGCCGGCCGCCTCCACCGCGCTGTCGCGATGCCCCTCGGCCGCCGCCCGGTACGCCCCGGCCGTCGCCGGAGTTCCGGCCGTCGCCGCCGCGCCGGACGCCTCCCCGGCCATGTCCGCGTACACCTGCGCGTTCGCCATCGCCACGGGATCCACCGCGCCCCTCACCGCGGCCATCGCCGCCGTCCAGGCCGCCATGGCGGCGTCGCGGGCTTCCTTGAGAGCCTGCGCTTCCGTTTCTTCGGGCGCCGGGCCCGGGTCCACGGGTGCGGGCGGGTCCGGCGGAGCGGCAGTCGTGCCGCCGCCACCGCCGCCGCAGCCCGCCGGCGCCAGCGCGAAGGCGGCCGCCAGCGCGAAAGCGTAAAGCCTGGTTGTCGATTTCTCCCTGAACATCGTCTGGCGAGTCCTCTTGTGCGTTGTGAATAGGGAAAAGCGGGATGAACGTGTATGGACGTACATGGGCGCCAATGGAGGGTTCGGCGCAGTGCGGTCAGGCCCTGTCGTACATCCGGCCACTGCCTGTAAACGGGCGAAGGATGCGTTCCTGCGTCCGCGAGCGCCCGGCGCGAGCCTCTAGCGCTCCTTCCCCCTCCGCGCGCCTCTCTCCTGGGATATAGAAGTCCAGCGCCGCGCCGAGGCCCACGCCTCGAGGTCCTCGAGCCGGTAGCGCACCCGGGAGCCCGGCTTCCGGAACTCCGGTCCCTCGCCGCTCGCGCGGCAGCGCTCGAGCGTCTTGGGCGAGAGGCCCAGCCGGGCGGCCGCCTCCCGCGTGTCCAGAAAGTTCCCGTTCGCGGGCAAGTCTTCTCCGGCGTCGACCCCTGCAGCAGGGGTTTGCGCGGCTTCCCGTGTTGCACCGAAGGGGTCCGGAACGCCCGCCAGCCTCCCGCGGACCGCGCGGAGTTCCTCTTCCGTCGCGTTCGCCGCCATCCAGGCGCGCACCCGGTCGAAGGTTTCGAGATACGGCGAGGCCCCCCGGCGCAGCCTGCCCACGAAGGCGCGGTCCCCCAGGGCCTCCTCGCCCAGCACCGAGGCCTTGGTCCCGCTCACCGCCAGGAACGCCTCGACCTCGGCCCTGAGAAGCGGCTCAAGCGGGGGGCATCCCATGAACGCCAGCGCCCGGTCCGCCGTGCGGAGGCGCAGGGAGCGCCCCCGCGCCAGCGAGCGGAGGAAGCCGGGGTCGCCCATCGCCTCCGCCCCGAAGCGCCGCTCGCTCATCCCGCGGCGCGCGCGCCAGAGCGCGACCGCCCCCCGCAGGCGTTCGATCAGCGTCGGGCCGGTATGGCCGGGGTCTACCAGCGCCTCGAACCCTTGAGGAGGACGCCGCTCTCGGTATCCTCCCCGTTCGCGGGCGCGCGCAGGCTCGCCTCCAGTTCGACGTCGAAGGCGGGGCCGAGCTTCCAGCGCGCACCCGCGCGCCAGGTCTCGCCGCTCCCGGTGAGCGCCACGCCCGTGTAGGGCGTCAGCAGACCGCGCCGGAAATCGAACCCGTAGCCCACCTCGGCGTCCAGGCCCGCGCCGGGCTCGAACGCCCCGCCGGCGAGGTCCGCCGCCGCGCGCTGCGACCAGAGCCGGTCGACGCCCCCCGCCGCCGCGCCCCACGTCGAGGCGGCGCGCAGCGAGAGACCGCGGCCCACCTCGTCCGGGGAGAAGCTCACAGACGCGCTCACCCCCCATTCCTCGTAGTCGTTCTCCTCATGAGCCAGGAGACCGCGCGCGCTGAACTCCACCGTGAGTCTTCCCGAGGCGTAGCGAAGCCCGCCGCCGAGTTCCAGGCCCGCGCCCGTCTCCGCGTCGCCCCCGTCGTAGCGCAGGCCGAGCTCGGCGGTGGGCGTGAGGGCGCCGCCCGCGAGCCTCACCTCGCGCGAACCCTCCACCACCAGGCGAAGACGGCTCGTGTCCGCTTCCGCGGCCGCGAGGCCCGCCGCCGCCTCCGATTCGGTGCGCACGAAGGCCAGGTCGCTCCTGA
>JAPPHK010000226.1:0-2772 GCA_028820795.1 Nitrospinota bacterium
GCCGCCCGATGCGGGATGGTGGTTTTGCTCTTTGCCTTTGCTCGTCATTCCGGCGTCGGACCCGACCGGGGAGAGAGGGTTCGACGGAATCCATTTTCATCCACCGATGGAATCGACCACGCGCCGTCATTACCTCTGCGCAGATACCGCATTCAGGTGTTGCGCGCCAACAAAGTCGTGGCCGCTCCGCCCGGTGAAAAGTCAAAATGGATTCCGGCTTTCGCCGGAATGACGGTGGTTTTCCTCTATCGAGGAGCTTTTTCATCAGCCCCCCTAGGGCGTGAAAACGGCCGGCGCGGGGGACGGGATTCGAGCGGAGAGCCGAAGACCGCTTCGCTTGACGTCGAATCGCCCTTTCCATTTCTTTCCTCCTCTCATCGCCGGGCGCGCTGGTTTTCCCGCGCGGGTCAATCCCGCCCGATGAGGAAGGGATTGTGCCCATCCTGACGAAAACCCGCCAACGCCAATTGCGGGGAAATGCGGGGCAACTCGCCCCCCCTCCCCGATCTTCCAGACCCCCTTCTCGCGGAAGGCCGGAGTGGTCCGGCGGCGCTGGTCATCCCCATGTTCACGATGAAGTCTCATTTTCCCGTGAATAAATCCCACAAAATACCCTCCGTTCACGCGATATCTCCCAAAAATTGTGAATGGATTTGACGGCCCTGGACCCGCATCCCGGCGCCCGAGGCTTATTCCTTGACACTTTTGGCACCCCTCGCTAGGTTGGTTGGGATTCCACACGTCTGTCATGCGCTTCAAGCCGCTGGTTCGGGAGGGCACCATGGCCATTGCATCGGACGTCGAAATCGCGCAAGCCGCAAAGCTCAAACCCATCGCCGAGGTTGCGGAAGAACTGGGTCTCGCGACGGATGAGATAGAGCTCTACGGCGCGCACAAGGCCAAGGTCGGCCTGGACGCGCTCGAATGCCGCAAGGATGATCCAGACGGAAAACTCATCCTCGTCACCGCCATGACGCCCACCCCGCTGGGCGAGGGCAAGACGCTCACCACGGTGGGCTTGGGCCAGGCGCTCGCGCGGCTCGGCAAAAAGAGCGTCATCTGCGTGCGCGAACCCTCGCTCGGCCCCGTGTTCGGCATCAAGGGGGGCGCCGCGGGCGGCGGCATGTCCCAGGTGCTGCCGATGGAGGACATCAACCTACACTTCACGGGCGACATCCACGCGGTCACCTCCGCTCACAACCTGCTCTCGACTCTCCTCGACGCGCACGTATTCCACGGAAACGAGCTTGCGCTGGACGTGAACCGCGTCACCTGGAAGCGCGTGCTGGACATGAACGACCGCGCGCTGCGCCACGTTCTCGTCGGCCTCGGCGGCAGGACGCACGGCGTGCCGAGGGAGGAGGGTTTCATGATCACGGCGGCGTCGGAGGTCATGGCCGTACTGTGTCTCGCGAGCGACCCGCAGGACATGAAGGAGCGCATCGCGCGCATCGTGGTCGGCTACACGAGAAAGGGTGCGCCCGTTACCGCGGGCGACCTGAACGCCGCGGGCGCCATGGCCCTGCTCCTGAAAGACGCCATCAAGCCCAACCTCGTACAAACCTTGGAGGGCTCGCCCGCCTTCGTGCACGGGGGGCCTTTCGGCAACATCGCGCACGGGACGAACTCGCTCATCGCGGACAAGCTGGCGTTGAAGCTCGGCGACGTCATGGTGGTGGAGGCGGGCTTCGGCTCGGATCTGGGGGCTGAGAAATTCTTCGACATCACCGCGCGCACGGGGGGCCTGAGCGTGGACGCGGTGGTGCTCGTCGCCACCGTCCGCGCGCTCAAGCTCCACGGGGGCGTTCCCTTCGACAAGGACGCGCTCGCGGAGGAGAACGTGGACGCCTTGACGAAGGGCTTCGCGAACCTGAAAGTCCACATCGAGAACATCCAGGGCTTCGGCGCGCCCGTGGTGGTGGCCGTGAACCGCTTCGCCTCGGATACCGACGCCGAGATCGCGCGCGTGAAGGAGCTTTGCGCCGAGGCGGGCGCGCCGTGCCACGCGCATGAGCTTCACGCCAAAGGCGGCGAGGGGGGCGCCGAACTCGCCGAGACGGCTTTTGATCTGGCCGCCGCGAACGACGCGCCCTACGCGCCGCTTTATCCCCTCGACATGCCGCTTGCGGAGAAGATAGAGGCCATCGCGACGCGCATCTACCGCGCGGGCGCGGTGCGCTTCGAGCCGGGAGCGGCGCGCAGCCTGCGCTCCCTGACGAGGCTCGGCTACGGCGAGCTTCCGGTCTGCATCGCGAAGACGCAGGCCTCCCTCTCGGACGACCCCAAGAAGCCGGGCGCGCCGGAGGGCTTCATCCTGAACGTGCGCGAGGCGTACGTCTCGGCAGGGGCCGGGTTCGTCGTCGCCATCGCCGGGAACATCATGCAGATGCCCGGCCTCGCCAAAACCCCCGCCTCCGCGGGTATGGACGTCACGGCCGAGGGGAAGATCACAGGGTTGTTTTAGGGGGGAGAGGAATCAGGAGTCTAGAGGTTCCAGACTCAGAGCTAATTCTTTTGCTTTGGCAAAATCTACTTGAGCACTCACTTCGTCGCCTTGGGCGCGTTTGGTGAGACCTCGGTGCCTATATGCCCATGCGTGTTCGGGGACGAGTTCAAGCGCTTTGTCGAAGTCAGCAATAGAACCCTGATAATCCTCTAAAGTGCGCTTTGCAATCCCCCTGCTAACAAATGCTTGAGCATATTGCGGGTTGAGGTCAATTGCCTGATCAAAGTCAGCAATAGCTCCTGAAATATCTCCTGAAGCACGCTTCG
>JAPPHK010000226.1:2872-4418 GCA_028820795.1 Nitrospinota bacterium
CGATCCCTCGGCTCCGGTAAGCCCTCATGTCTTCAGGGGCAAGTTCAATCACTTTGTCAAAGTCAGCAATAGCTCCTGAAATATCTCCTGAAGCACGCTTCGCGATCCCTCGGCTCCGGTAAGCCCTCATGTCTTCAGGGGCAAGTTCAATCACTTTATCATAAGCATTTATCGCCTTTTCGAAGTCCCTTCGCTGGTGAAAAGCCAAACCAAAAGAAAAGTAATCTTCCGCTTTATAGTCACTGTAGGGTCTATCATGCGCGTTTGAGAGGGCAAAACCTGCAAAATCTCGAAAAAGATGCTCTTCAGTGATACCAAATTTTTCTTTCAACTCCTTTCTGATTTCTCCCTTGCTTTTTGCATCCACTCTGATTTCTTCATAATGCCAGCGTTCTTTTTCTATCTTCCCTTCCCCAAATACAAAATATGAGCCTTGGGCGACAATACGATTGTTTAGAGCTCTTGGTTCCCATTTCCACAACTTGTCTTGGTTCAGAAAATTAGCAATAGAATCCTGTAAATTCTCATCGGTTATGATTAAAAAGTCCTCATCCTCATCCGTCGCCATGGCGACCACCTTTCCCGCTTTATCTGGTTTCTCCCGACATGCAAACCAAAGCGCAACCAAAGCGTTCTCGGTAAAATCGATCAGACACGTCGCCGCGCCGTTGTGCTGAAGTTCGGCGAGCAATTCCAAATCGGAAAGTTCTTCGCCTCCCCGCTTCTTGAAACCTTGCAAACCAGTGCGATTCAATAACCATTTTATATAGTTTTGAAATACTGATGGAGGTACTTCGCCTTGTGATGCTTCTATTCTTAAATAGGCCGATGATTTCACTTCCCAGGATGCATCCGGCAAACCCCGATAGAGAACGAACCGACCTTCCACCTGCTTCAGCCATTCCATGAAGCCTTGTAAAGACCTTATTCGTTGTTTCATGTGGATTTACGTTCCTTCGATTTCAAAGTTAGTAAACAATTAGATCCAAGCGCTGGCTCTATAACCCTCGAGTGTTTCTACCACTTTCCTCAATCAAGCCATACTCGCTCTATTTTACTAGATGGGAATTTTATTAGTCGTTAAAGGGTTTTCCAGGCTGGGTTGTTGGTATCGTATAGGTTCGCATTCTTTCGTGGTCGGCAACTTGTAAAGCTCGCCGACTTCCTCGTATTGCTGGTATTGCTTTTTGACTTCTTCCAATGTTCTCAGGTATCGCTCATCTTCATCAGGAAGTTCGATGTTCATTTGGCCGCCCCCCTCACCAGAGCCCTTCTGGTAAGGTATCCCCTTTTCGCCTGCTCGCTCTCCCATACGAGAGCGACGTCGAGAGAGGTCGCGCCCCCCACCTGCTTGATGTAGCCGTCTTCTCCGAACTTGCGTTTGAGCTCGCGCTCGCGCTTTTCGAGATCTTTGGTGACCCCGGAATACAAAATCCTGTTGCCCATCTTGAAGTGATACTTGCAGGTCTTTCGCGCCATCTTTCAGGCTTCCATGATTTTCTCGTGGAATAGCGCCTCATCGTATCGGTAAACCCCGTATCCGGCA
>JAPPHK010000020.1 GCA_028820795.1 Nitrospinota bacterium
CCCGCATCGCGCGGCGAAGGCTATCATCGACGAGATGGACGAAGCGATTGAATCCGGGAGTTCCGTCTCCGCGGCGGGGTAGGTCGCGCTACCATAACTAATATGTGAACCAATAAACTCGCTACCAAGTTAAAGGATCATATTTTTTAAAACTAATCCTTAAAGTGATACTATAATAATAAGATTAGGAGTGGATGCATTTGGAAGGATCTGAAAATGGCTATGATTCCTGAGCCGACGAAAATGGCAGCTTATACAATTCACGAAGTGGCACGTTATATTTCCGTTCCATATTCTACACTTTACCATTGGTCTATTGGTCGTGGCGCTAAGGGTTGTTTTGTGAACATCCCCTCTAGAAGACCAAATCTCATGTCATTTATAAACCTCACGGAGTTGCACTTATTGCGCACCATAAGGAGCAAATACAAAATATCGGCGCAAAAAATTTATAACGCGATAAGGTATTTGAAAAAATATGCAGAAAGTGAGCAAGAAAAAGAATACCCATTGGCATGCGCGAAAATGCTCGTAGATATCGATCGTAGAAGCATATTCGTAAAACAGTCGGGAATTCTTATAGATGCAAGTGGTTATGGGCAAACCGCTATGCACGAGCTCATAGGTTTGGCTCTTGATAGAATTGAAAAAGATAATGCCGGAATTCCTATTAAACTCTACCCATTCACCACGCCTGAAGCGGAAAAAAATTCTCCAAAAAAAATAGTAATCGACCCTAAGATATCTTTTGGCCGGCCAATTATATCTGAATTTGGCATTTCTACGAGCATAATTGCTGGAAGACATAAATATGGAGAATCAATAGATTTACTTTGTGAAGATTATGGATGTTCAAGAGAAGATATTGAAGAAGCAATAAGATTTGAGTTCTCATCGCCCATTTCCGTCTGAAACCCCAGTCTTTTTCTTGGATAGAAGTCTTGGCAGGAGAAAGATCGCACAAGCCTTGCGCGAAGAGGGGATACAATGTGAGGTGCACGATGATTATCTTTCTCCAAAGGCATCCGATGAAGAATGGCTGAAGTTCGCATCGGAAAAAGGCTGGATTGCCATTACCAAAGACAAAGGAATAAAACGCAGAAAACTATTTCTTCATTACTTGGAAGAATATTCAGGCCGCGTTCTGGTTATCACAACAAAGAAGCAAAAAGCCGAGAATTTGATCGAATGTATCTTGAAAGGGAAAAACAGAATTGAAAATTTCATCAAGAAAAATAATGCGCCCTTCATTGTCAGCATTTCTCTAAACGGAAGCCTGAAAAAGCACGAGCTAAAAAACTAAGGGATTTTAATTCCGGTGGTTTCCATCAGGAAATGGATTACCTTCCGCTCGAGGAAACCAGCGCGTAATTCTCACACTTACAACAGCATAACCTCTCACTTATCCTTCCTTCGCGCCCTTCTTCCCGGCATGGCGGGGTCGGCGGGTCGGCGGTCGTCCATGGATTTTTCACCCGGCACGTTCAGCCGCTCGCCCAGGCGGTCGTTGAGCAACTCCTCGCGGGTGGCGAGCCTCTTCTGGACTTCCGCCTCGAATCCCCGGTTGGTGGGATGGTAGAACCGCGTCCCCTGCAGGCCCTCGGGCATGCCCTCCATCTCCACGACCGCGTCGTCGAACTCGTGCGCGTGCTTGTAGCCCTCGCCGTAGCCGAGGTCGCGCATCAGGCCGGTGGGCGCGTTCCGCAGGTGATGCGGGACGGGCGCGGCGTCGCGCTCGCGAACGGCGCGCTCAGCCGCCCCGAAGCCCTTGTAGACCGCATCGCTCTTTGGGGCCTGGGCGAGATAGACCACCGCCTGGGCGATGGCGAGCTTCCCCTCGGGGAGGCCGATGAAGTGAAACGCCCCCTGGGCGGCGGTCGCCACGGCGAGCGCGTTCGGGTCCGCCATGCCGACGTCTTCCGAAGCGAAGCGCACGAGACGCCGCAGGATGTACATGGGGTCTTCGCCTCCCTCGAGCATGCGCGCGAGCCAGTAGAGGGCAGCGTCGGGGTCCGAGGCCCGCAGGGTCTTGTGTAGGGCGGAGATGAGGTTGTAGTGCTCCTCGCCCGCCTTGTCGTAGAGGAGCGTCTTGCGCTGGGCGGCTTCCGCCACAAGCGATGCGTCGACCCGGCGGCTCTCGCCGACCAGGGCCGCTGCGGCTTCGAGGATGTTGAGGGCGGAGCGCGCGTCCCCGCTGCTGAGCGTCGCGGCGCGGCGCAGCGAGTCATCCCCGGCTTCGAGTTTCAAGGCCCCGAGTCCGCGCTCGGCGTCTTCCAGGGCGCGGCGGAGAAGCGCGACGACGTGTTCTTCCTTCAGCCCTTCGAGCACGAAAACGCGCGCGCGCGACAGCAGGGGAGCGATGACCTCGAAGGAGGGGTTTTCCGTCGTGGCGCCGATGAGCGTGAGCGTGCCGTTTTCCACGTGGGGCAGGAGGCCGTCCTGCTGGGCCTTGTTGAAGCGGTGTATCTCGTCGATGAACAGAATCGTCCGGACGCTCCTGCGCCGCATGCGCTTCGCCTCGTCTACGGCGGCTCTTAATTCCTTCACGCCGTGGAGCACCGCGCTCAGCGTGATGAAGTGCGCGTTCGTCCCCCCCGCGATGATGCGCGCGAGGGTGGTTTTCCCCGTGCCGGGCGGCCCCCAGAAGATGAGCGGGCGCAGGGAGTCTTCCTCCACGGCGCGCCTCAAGACGCGGCCCGGGCCGATCAGGTGGTCCTGGCCCAGGACCTCGTCGAGCGTACGGGGACGCATCCGCTCGGCCAGGGGCGCTCCCGGATCGATACGGGGCGCGCGCGCTTCGCCGCCGCCGCTATCGTCTTCCGCATGATCGAACAGGCTTCTCTCCAAGGTGCGCTCCTTTTCCCGAGAACGATTCATTGTAGCACCCGCTTTCCACCTTTTCGAAACGAATTTTCGCCACGGCGGGGGAAAGAGCGCTTTCCGCGCGCATCAAACGATCATGCGCCGCAGACGCAGGCATCCCCGGCCCGGCGACTCTGCTCACCCGAACCGGGGCCGCGCCGCATCGGCCTTTTTCAACAACCACTTCTCAATCGGGTTCGACTCTCGTCTTATATGGCCAACGCATCGACCTCACCCTGAGTAGTCCTGGCCTGTCGAAGGGCGTATCGAAGGATGAGAGGCGCGCAAACGCTCCTTCAACGGGGTTGTTGAAAAAGCCCCCGGCGGGAGGCATCACCTTTACCCGAAGGTATGTGGTGTCAGCCCCTCCTCGGGGCTGCCCCACGGGTCGCGACCTGTCCCAAAGAGGTGGTGCGGTTTTGATCGTCATTCCGGCCTTGAGCCGGAATCCATTTGCGGGTGCGGGTGAATACACGGCTGCATTTCATGCCCCGCCGATGCGCGAGAATCCCGACGAAATGTAAAAGGCGTAAAAATGGATTCCGGCTTTCGCCGGAATGACGGTGAACATTCTTGGTGAGTGGGCAACGACTTCTTCGATGGGCTTTTTAAACAACCCCGTATGCGACCCTGCGGCCCGAATGACAGCAGCGGTCAACCCTGACCAAATAGAGAGGGAAGTCCCTCCTCAAGAAGAAACTGCCTGCGGCGCATACGCAGGCCCGGTCACGGCACCCCCCCCTCCTCGGGGCTGTTGAAAAAGTCCAGATTTCGTAATTCGGTTCGACGGACGTGAAGTTGCAGGGTCAGACATATATGTCCGACATGATTGGCGACCCCGCCTTTTGCGCCTGCCGACCATGGACCGCATAATATGCAGCGCTCCCAAGAAGGGAGCGCTACCTGCACACCCTCATGCCTAGCGGTATCCCGTCACCGTCATACCGGCATCGCAGGGTTTTTCAACAGTCCCGATGTATGAGCGTTTGCGAATGGTTATTTCTTCACCCGCAATCGCTCCCCATGCGACCCGTTCGACCTTCCTCCTCGGTCGGCATTGATTGCCGGAATGACGAGCAAAGGCGAAGGCCAAGCGAAGCGAGGCTTTTTCAACAGCCCCTCCTCGGTCGGGTTCGCGCCCTCGATACGGCGCTTGCGCGCCTGCTCTGGATGAGGGCAGTCAAGCGCTCCGCGGAACCCGATGCCGCGCGGCGGGTCAACCCCGACGGCGGTCCCCTCTCGAATGGCGACCCTGGCAGGGACAGGTCGCGCTGCCAAAACACAAACGCTCGCTCCCCGCTCATGTCGAACCCTTCTTCATCGGGGCTTTTTCGACTGCCCCCGTCGGTCGTGATTGTTCCCGTCGGTCGGATTCGGGGTCGGGGCCGGACGCGCACCTCCCCGCATTTGCGGCGGCGGGAGAAGAGAAGAGCGCGGGTATATTGGCGGAACCGATCGCTTCGTTCGAAAATACTGAATTTCCGTAAAATTCGATAAATACCGATAAATTCACGGGGTTTTTCGATAAAT
>JAPPHK010000300.1 GCA_028820795.1 Nitrospinota bacterium
GCACGTTCTCAACCGCTGAAACAACTCCCGTCACCCTGCCGCCGAACGTTTACCCCAACGCATGCCGACACCCGCTCCCCGGGATGCGCAGGGGTTATAATGAATCCGCTTTCGTTTTGATTACGAGTGGTGAGCGGGAAACTTTGATAACGGTCTCAATATTACCTAACTGATGAAATTACAACATGTTTCAAGAAACCGCCTTACCGTCGCAGATTTCTGGTGCCTCTAAGACGATCAAAAGCGAGGAGCAAAACCACCTTCCGCATTAGGCGGCGCTTTTCGGGACATTACTTCTCCCCGCAAGAGCTTTTTCATCGGGCATTCCCCTCGGGATGCCCGACCCCTCAAGGGGGAATGATTCTTTCCCCGCATTCCAGCGGATTTCTCCTGTCGGTTGAATATGATACATTTGGTTCCATACTACATAGATTATCCTCATCCAGATTGCGGAAGCCGTCTTATTACGCGGGGCGCGAAGCTTGGGGGGAGGAGAGCATGCGGAGCAAAGGGTGGTCGGGGATGCTCTCCGTCTTTGGTTTTTCGCTCTTCATCTTTGGATGGTGGATAGTGTCGGAGTTTTCCCATCCCCTCTTTGTCCCCTCGCCCTGGCTCACCGTCATGACGGCGGTCGAGCTGGCGGATACGGGCTTTCTGCAGCAATCCATCCTGATGAGCCTGGGCCGTATCCTGGGCGGCTGGTTTCTGGGTTGTGTTCTGGGAATTCCCCTGGGTTTGCTCATGGGCTGGCTGCCCGGCGTTCGCACCTTCGCCACCCCTTACATCCAGGGATTGCGCTACATCCCGCCCATTTCGTTCGTGGGCATCTTCATCGTCTGGTTCGGACTCGGTGAAGCCTCGAAGATCATGCTCGTTTTTTACACCTCGTTTTTCGTGATCGTAATCAACACCATGGCCGGAACCTTGAGCGCACCCCCGGGGGTGCTGCGCGCCGCCCGAAGCCTGGGTGCGACGGAAACCCAGGTCCTGCTCCAGGTGGTAGTGCCCGAAACGGTGCCCTACATCGTGACGGGCATGCGGATGGCCATGGGAAACGCGTTCATCGTAATCGCGGCGGCCGAAATGCTCGCGGCTCGCTCGGGTATGGGATACCTTATTTGGTCCGCAAGAAATTTCATGCTGACCGACCAGATTTTTGTCGGCTTCCTCGGCTTGGGCCTCTTGGGACTGGCGACCGATCGCGTGTTCCGTTTCCTGGCCTACCGGTTCCTCTACCACTACCGGGTGGTGTGAACCGGTACGACTGCCGGTCTGCATGGGAGGGATGAAAATGATTTCATTCCGAAACCCATCCGCACTTCGTTCACGAATAAGAACCGGGTTCTCGATTCCGATCGGCTCCAGCACCGGCGCAAACGGATGCGCCGGGTTTCAATCGCGATACGTTGCCTCATGTAATTTCACCCAGTGAAAAGAGGAGGATGACCAATGATGCGTGAAAGAAGCTGGAAACGGGGAATTGTCGGAACAGCCGTGTTGTCCCTCGTTCTTGCGGCCGGTTTCGGGCCGGCGGGAGCGGCAGACGATGGGGCGGTCCGCTTCTCGACCGAGCCCACCTCGTTGGGGATACCCTACTGGCTGGCCGAGGACAAGGGGATTTTCAAGAAGCACGGACTCAAGACCACCAACACCATGGGCCACACCGCCTTGGTGGGTCTGCGGGCCATCGGCAGCGGCCAATTGGACATCTCCTTTCAGAGCGATCCGCCCACCATCTCGAACATCGCCAAGGGGATCGACGCCATCATCGTGGCCGCGACGGCGCAGGGCAATGAGAGCATGAAGCTGGTGGCCAAAAAGTCGATCAAGAGCCCCAGGGACCTCATCGGAAAGAAAGTGACCTGGATGGGCGGAACCGGCGGAGAGTTCGGTTTCATCAAGTTCCTCGGAAACAGGGGCATCGACTACAAGAAGCTCGATCACGTCAACCTCCCTCCGCCAGAAGCCGCCCCGACCATGGTGAAGGGCGCCGTGGAGGCCATGTGGTTCTGGGAACCCTGGCCGCGCAAGGTGATGGCTCTTAAGGGGGATGCCCTCCACATCCTGGCTGCAAGCAAGGCCAGTGATTACGAGCCCAACTTCCACTTGACGGTTCGCCGGGGGTTCGCCAAGGAGAAACCCAAAACCCTGAAGCGCTTCCTGCGGGCCCTGATCGAGGCGACGGATATGGCGAATGCGGATCCCGCAGCGGCGGCCGCCGCGTTCCAGAAGGTCACCCGCTCCAGCGCGGCTGACGCCAAGGCGGCGTTGAACGATTACAAACTGAAAATCTGGCTCGACAAGAGTTACTACGATACCCTGCAAGAGGTTTCCGCGTTCAAGAAGAAGCTGGGCCACATCAAGCAGGTTCCGGACTGGAAGAGCATCATCGATCCGGGCTTCCTCCGGACGGTGGACGCCTCCAGGGTGACGGACTTCCCTTACTAGGACGAAGCGGGCGAAAGGGGGAACGGGAGGTTTGAGGATCGGAGGAGTTTTTGTGATTTACACCCTTTCCGTGGCCATTTTCCTGGTGGCCTGGTGGGGTTTTACCTTCGTGTTTCCGCCAATCTTCCTCCCTTCGCCCCTGGCCACCATGCGGAAGGCCGTCGAGATCACACTCACGGGCGAGTTGCCCTGGAATATCGTGATGAGCCTGTTCCGGGTGCTCTCGGGATGGGCGCTCGGGGCCGTCGTCGGTTCTTTTCTCGGCGTCATCATGGGACGGCTCCCCTGGGTTCGGGCGCTCGCCCTGCCGGTACTGGAATACTTCCGCTTCGTCCCGCCCGTGACGCTGGTCACGTTGTTCATCATCTGGTTCGGCTTCGGCGAAGAATCGAAAATCGTCCTCATCTTCTACACGGCGGTCTTCATCGTGGTGGTGAACACCATGGCGGGGGCCGCCTCGGTGCGGGAGGGCGCCATCCGGGCCGCCCGGAGCCTCGGCGCCACCGGGACCCAGGTGCTCTTTCGGGTCGTCGTCCCCGAGACGGTTCCCTATATGGTCACCGGCTTGCAGCTGGCCCTCAGCAACGCCTTCATGACCATCGTGGCGGCGGAGATGCTCGCGGCGAAATCGGGGGTCGGCTTCATGATTTGGGACGCCCAGGTCTATACCAAGACGGAGCGCATGTTCGTCGCTTTCGTCACCCTCAGCTTGATGGGCTTCTGCCTGGATCGCTCCGTTCACGCCCTCTCCCGCCGCATGTTCGTCCACTACAGGGTGGTGTGATGCGGAAGAAAAAGAGGCTTTTGCCCGGAAAAGGCGGGGAGCGAGAATGGGTGCGCGTAACCGAAATCTACATTTTTGCAGCGCGTCACGGGACCCCTGAAGACGCTCGGTTGGGAATCTTCCCCAGATGACGGAAAAAGTCCGGCTCGAAAGAGTCACCAAAATCTTCGAAGACCCCAGACAGGAGCGGGAGACGGTGGCCTTGAAGGATGTTTCCTTCGGCATCGAAGACCGGGAGACTGTCGCCCTCCTGGGTCCGAGCGGGTGCGGCAAGACCACCATCTTGAACATCATCGCGGGCTTCATCCTGCCCACCGAAGGCGAGGCGCTGATCGAAGGACGCCCCATCACGAAACCAGGCCCCGAGCGCGGCGTCGTTTTTCAGGAACACTTCCTGTTTCACTGGCTTACCGTGGAAGACAACATCGCCTTCGCGCTCAAGGTCCGGGGAGTGCCCAGGAGGGAATACCTCCCCCGCGCGCACGAATTCGTGAAGCGCGTGGGACTCACGGGTTTTGAGCGCCACTACCCGGACGAACTCTCGGGAGGGATGCGGCAGCGCGTCTCCATCGCGCGTGTTCTCATCAACAATCCGGAGATCCTCCTCATGGACGAGCCTTTCGCGGCGCTCGACGCCCAGACCCGTCTCCTCATGCAGGAATGGCTGCTCAAGCTCTGGGAAGAGCACCAGATGAGCATGCTCTTCATCACCCACGACGTGGACGAAGCGATTTTGATGGCGGACAGAATCTTCATCATGGGGGTGCAGCCGGGCAGAATCATCCGGGAACTCAAGGTGCCCCTGCCTCGGCCGCGGGCGCGGACGATGCTGACTGCCCAGGCCTTCATGGAGACCAAGGCGGGGTGCCTGGATCTGATCGCCAAGGAGAGCGCCAAGGTATTCGAAGGGGTATCCGAATCCGGTGAATAGCCCGACTCATCGGAATCCATATTCTCCCGGACAGTGGGGGCCGTTTAAAAAGTCCTGATTTCGTGATTCGGCGAATGCAACCAACCGGGGGGGAGACAACAATCCCCACCTGTAGAGCACTCAACAACCACTCCCCCCTTGAAGGGGTTGTTGGAAAAGCCCTTGGCAAGAGGGTTGGGGTGTGTAGGGGTCGCATACATGCGACCCGC
>JAPPHK010000028.1 GCA_028820795.1 Nitrospinota bacterium
AGCACGTTCTCAACCGCTGAAACAACTCCCGTCACCCTGCCGCCGAACGTTTACATGTATTTCTTCTGAGATGAACTTCAAATTGTCTAATTCAACAGATTGATCTCGGAAATCGCTTACGCGAATGTATGGATGTTTTGTCGGATAACCGGCAAACTGTTCTCCCTTTGGGAGCCTCTTTCCTCCTTTAACTTCACACACCTCCCCCAACGCCACCATCGGCCATTCGGGATCGATCGCTATATGCGGGCGGTAGTTGTCAACCACCGCGCGCGCTCCGTCGATGACCTTCTGGTAGCCCTCGATTTCAGCGATGATCTCTTTTTGAATATCAGGAGGCGGGAGGGGGATTTGGATTTCCGATAATTGTCCTTTAGTAACCCCCTGAATCGTTGAACCTTGACTAACCTTCTTGAAATTTTCGACTTTATCCTTAAGCACATACACGAGATAGTCTGCGTTGATCGTATCTTTTATGATTAGTCCTTGGGAATCCTGGCTAATACAAACATCAAAGTCATTCCTGAATAACTTCCCTAGTCCAACTCTTGTTACTACTATCAGATTCCCCTTAGGGATTAAGTTAGTCGCTGATTCTTTAATGGCTTTCTCTGTGATGTACTTCCGGGGCATCGCGGTCTTGAGGTCCACGATGTCCGCGCTTGTAATCCACGGAATATCTCCATTCCAGTAATCTTCATTTTTTGTTGATGGCGTACCTCCGCTTAAAATACCGTCGCAAATTTCCCCTAACTCCACCATCGGCCATTTCGTTTTTGAGAGAACTCGATTCTCCCGATACCTCTCCCCACTCAGGTTGTACTCCCCGCCCCCTGCAATCTTCTCCTTCTCGACGACTAACCCCAACGTAGGTTCGAAGTCGTCAAGCGATTCCCCCGCCCGCCCGCGTCTCAGATATTCGAGAATTTCCGCCTTCGCCTGCGGCAGGTCGTTTTTATCAATCTCCCGCCGCTGCGCTCCCAGGTCGAAGCCGTCGTTCTCCACTTTGAAGAAAGCGACATGGCCCGTTTTCCTCGCCAGTGCCCGATCCAAAATAAGAACGGAGGTCTTGACTCCTGCATAGGGGTTGAACACGCCCGCAGGGAGCGAGACCACGGCGACTAGGCATTCCTCCACCAGCATTTTGCGAAGCTGCTTATAAGCGTTCTGGCTCTGGAAGATGATCCCCTCGGGCACAATGATTCCCGCGCGTCCCCCCGGTGTGAGATGCTCGGCCATGTAGTCCACGAAGAGCACTTCGCTTCGTTTGGATTTGACTGAAAAGCCGTTGTGTGGGCGGATGCCGCCTTTGGGCGACATGAACGGGGGGTTCGCCAGAATCACGTCTGCGAAATCTTCCCAGCGCTCCTCGCTGGTGAGCGTATCGTACTCGAAAATATGCGGGTCCTTGAGCTCGTGGAGATACATGTTCACCAGCGAGAGGCGCACCATGTCGGGCGAAATGTCGTAACCCTTCAAGTTGTCGGCCAGCCGCTTCCTCTCCTCTGGCGTCAAGGCGCCTCCGCCGTTAGCCTCCGCGTTTGACTTCAGAACGTGCTTGTAGGCGGAGATGAGAAAACCGGCGGTGCCGCAGGCGGGGTCGAGAATCTTCTCGTCCTTTTGGGGGTCCACTATCCCGACGATGAAGTCGATGATGTGGCGCGGCGTGCGGAACTGGCCGGCATCGCCCTGCGATCCGAGAACGGACAGCAGGTATTCAAAGGCGTCGCCCAGCCTTTCCGAATGCTCATAGCTGAACTCGTCGATGACCTTGAGAAACATTCGAAGCGTTTCGGGGTCTCGGTAGGGCAGAAAGGCGTTCTTGAAAATATCCCGAAACAGTGGCGGTATTCCGGGGTTTTCTGACATTTTCGTAATAGCGTCGGCGTAGAGGTTCAGAGTCTCGAAGCCGCCCAAACCCCCGCGAGTCAGTTTGGGCCACCCGTAGCGGGCGAAATCCCCGCCGAAGAAGCTGCGCTCCCCGCCCAGTTCCTCTATCTGCGCGTCCATGTCGTCCATGAACTTGTAGATGAGGGCGATGGTGATCTGCTCGACCTGGGACTTGGGGTCGGGAACCTTGCCCACGAGGATGTCGCGGGCGGTGTCGATGCGGCGTCTGGTGTCGGCGTCGAGAATGGGGTTTCTTCCTATGGGAATGATATGATCGATCAGACGTGATTCGGGAAATTACCCGCGAATCACGACCTTGCCGGTGATGCCGTTATAATCCATTTGAAAATTTCCGAGAAACGTCCGGCCTATCAGGGCGAAATGCCTTTGCCCGCCGGAAACCAGGTCGACCCCGGCAAAAGAGCCGTATTGTATATGATCCAGCGCGGGAATATATATCTGCGCCGCGTGCATATCGGCGACGTAAGCGCCGCCGATTCCAGCCAGATTTTCGCGATCCACAACCGGCAGTTTCAACTGGGCGGCCAGTTGTTTGTCGATGCAGCTTATCGTCGCTCCGGTATCCACGACGGCATGGATTTGCTGAATCGAGGGGATGGGAATGCTCCCCTCTTTTCCCGGGTCGAAAGTCGGGTCGAAGCCGACGTCCACCAACAGTGTCGGCCCGTATTTGACCAGATCCTCCCGATTGGAGAAGCCGCAATCCGTGCTAAGCATCTATCGGCCTGTACAATACCGACGCCGGCAAAGATTGCGGCCTCGCGCCGATTTGGCGAATCAGGTAAGGGCCTGCGCCGAACTTCTTTACCGCCACTTGCGCCGCATCATGAAAACTATCGAAAGTTCCGATAAACTCTTCCTGGTGAAACACAACCCATTTCCCCAGATGTTGCGCCTCCAGGCGTTCACGCATCTTTTCGAACGCCGCAATGTCATTATCTAATGCGTCCATGTCCGCACCCCCCGAAATGGAAAAACGATTTTGTAGAAGGAAACGCGCCGCGCGCCGCAAATACCAAGACGCGGCTCAACGCCCGCCAAGGCGACCGCTCCCGAATTACGCTGATACAGGGATTTTCCTGTCCGCCGCTCTGAATATCGTCTTGGTGCTTCGATTCGCAGTTCCGGTCGGGACTTCCATGACATTCCGGGCGGGGCGTCCCCATGATTTGCTCGTGTTCCGGCTCATGGTTTGACCTCCCTGAGAATGAGCGTCTCCTGCTGCGAGGGCAGGAGATGACCCACTCTTTATGTCATGGCGCAAATCATTTATCAAACGCCGGCCGGACTGCGCCATATCGCGCAGGGAATTCCTCTAAGGATATGGCGCAAACTTGTTCAAAGAAACGTAATCCTTGACGTAGTTCGGGATGAGAGCGCGATACTTCTCCGGCACGTTGCGCAAGTCGTCGAGTGAAAAAGCGGAGTTCGTGACGAGTTCGTTGTACCGCCTCTCGTCGATGACGGATCGAAGCCTGTCGCTCGTGAGATACGCCTCGAAATAATTCCGAACCGCCGGAATGGCACTCGCTTCATCTGTTTCGTGCTCGGCGAGGAATTTGGCGAATTCCTCCTCCAGCAGGTCTCGCTTCGACTTGAACTCGGGGATGAGGCCGAAGACTTTCTCCAGAATCTCGCGCAGGGTGAGGCGGCGGTCCGCGTCGACGGCCTTGCGCAGCTTGTCGAGGTTGTAAAAATCCTCGGGCTTGTCGAACACTTCCCGGTTCACATGGTCGAGCACGCGCTCCCACTCACCGGCCCGGACGGCGGCGGCGATGGACGCATCCCCCTGAACGGTATCGCGGAACCTGTCGAAGAGCATGCGGTCGACCTTCATGCCCCGATATCCGATGGGCACTTCCTTTACCCCCGCGAGAATGTCCTCGCCCGTATACTCGTAAACGCCTCCTGTCGGAGTCGGCCCGTCGCCCTCACCGGGATCGTCCCCGCCCCGCCCGCGGCTTTGCGGCAGCTTCAGCACTTGCTCGTAGTCGTATTCGGTCTCGAAGTATTCATAGTTGCCGAAGAAATCGAAGAGCATGAACGTGGTCTTCTTCGTTTCATCCGATTCGGGAAAATCCCGCAAGAGCCGCTCGTCAATGATCTCCCGCCTGAAATCGTGCGTGCGCGTGCCGCGCCCTTTTATCTGCACGAAATCGGTGGGCGAGAAGATGGGGCGAATCAGGCCGAGGTTCAAAACGTCGGTGCAGTCGTAGCCCGTCGTCATCATCCCCACCGTCACGCAGACGCGGGCCTTGCTCGTGCGGTAACCATCCAGAAAGTTGGCCGAACCGAGCAGGTTGTTGTTCGAGAAATTGATGGTGAATTGCTGGGCGTCTGCGACCTGGGAGGTCACCTGCACGGCGAAGTCGGACTGGTACTTGCCCGGAAACATCCTGTCGGCGATCTCGTTCAATATCTGCGCGAGCTTGGCCGCGTGGTTCTGGCTTACGGCGAAGACGATGGCCTTTCCAACTTCCCCGCTCACGGGATCGCGCAGGGCCTTCTCCAGAAAGGTCTTGCAGAAAAGCTGGTTGGTCGCTTCGGAATAGAAGCGTTTTTCGAACTCGCGCTTCTTGTAGATTTCCTCCCATTCCTCGCCCTCATCGTCGGCGAACGCGGCGACGAAGCCCTGCTCCGAGAGAAGCTGCGTGGTAACGTCCGTGCGTGCGTCCATCACGGTCGCGTTGATCAGGTATCCGTCCCTCACGCCGTCGAGCAGCGAATAATGAAAAGTGGGCCGATCGATCTCGCAGCCGAAGGTGTGGTAGGTGTCTCGTTGCAGGCGGCGTTCCACCGCGCGCGGGTCGCGTATGGTCGCGTCGATCTCGTCGAAGTTCTTGAGGTAGGCGCGGGGCGTCGCCGTGAGGCCCAGCTTGCTGCCCACGAAGAAATCGAAAACCGCGCGCGCGTTGCCGCTTATCGAACGGTGCGCCTCGTCCGAAATCACCAGGTCGAAGTCCGTCGGTGAAAAAAGGCGCTCGTATTTGTCGTCGAACTGGAAGGATTGCACGGTGGTAACGACGATCTCGGCGCGCCGCCAGTCGTCGGGGTTGTGTTTGTAGACGACGGTGTCGTAGTCATTCGAGAGCAATTCCCTGAAGGCCTTGAACGCCTGCTCTTCGAGTTCGAGCCTGTCCACCAGGAAGAGCACGCGGCGGGCGTTGCCCGTGCGCAGAAACAGCTTGATGATGGCGGCGGCGGTGAGCGTCTTGCCCGTGCCGGTCGCCATCTCGAACAGGAAGCGGTCGCTCCCTTCTCGCACCGCCTTTTGCAGCGCGTGGACAGCCCGCAGTTGATAGGGACGCAAAAAACGCAGCTTGTTGGCCCGGATGAATTCTTCGCGCTCGTGAGCGTTCTTCCAGGCGGCCTCCTTGGCGTAGTTCGGCCGCTGGGTGAGGACGATGTAGTCATCGCCGACTCGTTCGTCGATTAGTACCTGCGGATTGGGGGAAAACTCCCGGCGGGCGGATGCCGAGCCCGGCGCCGGAAAATCAGGAATGGAGTGAGGGTTTCCGTGTTCCAGATCCCAGAAGTAGTGACGGTTGCCGTTCGAGAGAATGACGAAGCGGCAGTTCTGAGAACGCGCGTATCTTCGGGCCTGCTCCTTGCCGACGAGCGGGTCCTTATCTTCCGACTTCGCCTCCAGGACGATGAAGGGGAATCCCGCCTCATCGAGCAGTAAAAAGTCGATAAAGCCTCTGGATGTTCGCTCGAAGTCATCGCCCAAAGCGTCAAGGTCCGCCGCCTTGATGGTGACGCTCGGCTCCAGGCAGATGTTGGCGGGCTTTCCGTCTTCGGCGAAGAAACGCCAGCCCGCCTCTTCGAGCAGCCTGTTTATCTTGACGCGCGCAGCCGCCTCGCTCATCGGGTCCTATTCCTCGTGATATAAATCTATTATTCAGGTCCTGCTTGTTTTATCCCCTTCACCACACGAGGGCAAGCTTCATCAATCGGAACGAACTCCCCCTCAGGGGAAGTCCCGACCCCCTCATCAACCGGCAGTCTCGCCCCATTTCAATGATAAGAAACGGTTTCTGTCTCCACCTCACGCCCCGCGTAAGGAAACCCGTAAACGACAAAATCCGCCTGCTCGTCACAGGCGGGCCTGAAGAACGCTTACCCTGAAGATACTCGCCCCGAATCGATATCCCTCGAAAGTTTCATCGGCGACGTGAGGCTCCTGAACTTCCGGTAGTTTCCTCCCTTGACGTCGCTCAATAATATGGTCTATACTAGACTATATTTACTCGCTTGAGGGAGCCATGGCCGAACAACATCCCGAACCCCGCCGCGTCTGGACCGTCGCCGAGGCCAAGGCGCGTCTGTCCGAAGTGTTGCGCCGCGCCGAGGAGGAGGGGCCGCAGCACATCGGCAGGAGGCGGCCCTTCGTGGTCGTGCCCGCCGAGGCGTGGGACGCGAAAAACCCGCCCCGCAAGCCCATGGGGCAGTGGCTGGTCGAGAACATGCCGCGCGGCGCGAACCTGGAGATCCCGGCAACGAGAAGTTCCCGGAGAGAGACCCCCTTCGCCGATGAAGAGGCCGAATGAGCGGGTTCCTCCTCGACACCAACGTCATTTCGGAGTTGACGAGGGACGCGCCGCATTCGCGGGTGACGGCGTTCCTCGCAGGCGCTGAGGACCTGTGGCTCTCCGCCGTCGTACTGCACGAGCTGGATTTCGGCGTGGCGCTGCTGCCGCCCGGCCACCGCCGCGAGGGAATCCGCGCGACATTGTCCGCATTCACCTCGGAATATGAGGATCGGGTTCTGCCCGTGGGGCGGCCCGAAGCCGCCCGGGGCGCGGCCTTGAGGGCGCGGGCGCATCGGGCGGGCCGCGTGCTGGATATGGGGGACGCGCTGATCGCGGGGACGGCCGCGGCGCACGACCTTGCGATCGCGACGAGAAACGTCCGGGATTTCGACGGCCTCGAACTCGACGTCGTGAACCCCTGGGACGCGCCGTAGGCCGCTTCACCGGATCGGAAGTCGAGGCGGCCGCTTTGTGGCCCCGAACCCTCCTTGTCGGGGTTGGTGAAAAACCTCCCCAAAGCGTTGAGGATGCGAGGGTTTTGTAGGGGCCGCATATATGCGGCCCGTGTCGGATGGCGAAAAATTCAGGGTCGCATATATGTCGGACATATATGTCCGACATACAACAGAAACGGCAATGGTGCCGGAATGACGGCGGTGGTCAATTCGGAACGAGGAGGTTCTTTTTCAACAACCCCCTCAAGGGGGGAGTGGTTCTTCGTTCTTCATTCGTCGCCAATGACCCGCAAGAGGGAGAGCCGTTTCATCCACGTATGACCGTTGAGAAATCTATTGCCGGTTGTTGGGAGACTAAATCAACAGTCCTGATAATGCAGGAATCGTTCAGCAGCAATACCGCTTTCGCCTTTGCACATTTCCCGGATGACAACCTCGCCTCGAAACCCCTCAAAGACTCACAAATCATTCCATACAAGAGCCGGGCAAAATTCACGATCCTCATATGATTCGATCCCGACCGAGGAAAAAGGATGTGACCAAATCGAAAAATATACAGGGCGGATTCGCGTATCGCCCGGCTTGAGTCGTGTGCGCATTCATTCTCCGCGCCTTTCGTGGCTCCGCATACGGTGTGGCGGACGGCGGGACAACCTGATACGATTACCGGATAATTCGCGACCAATCTCAAACGGGTATAGGAGACAAAACCATGAAATCACGTCTGCGCAAAACCATTCTGGCGCTCGCCGTAGCTTCGCTCGGTCTTGCCGGCGGCGCGCAAGCGGCCGACGTCACCATCGGCTATCAGCTCCTTTACGGTCCGTGGAAGGCGAAGATGAAGGAAATCCGGGCGAAGGGCCTTGGCGGCAAGAGCATCGAATTCGTGAAATTCACGTCCGGGACCGAGGTCATCAACGCGATGGCGTCGGGTTCGGTGGACATATCCCTCAGCGGATCCTCGCCGACGGCGGCGGGCTACAGCCGGGGCGTCGACCTCCACGTCATCTACGTCTACGACAACATCAACGACGCCGAAGCGCTGGTCGTGGACGAATCGATCACGGCGCCTCAGGATCTCAAGGGCAAGACGATCGCGGTGCCCTTCGTTTCCACCACCCACTTCCACATGATGTTCGCCCTGGAGCAGTTCAACATCTCTCCCCGGGCGCTCAAGGTCATCGACATGTCGCCGCCGGACATGATCGCGGCCTGGGAACGCGGCGACATCAACGGCGGTTTCGTCTGGGACCCCGCACTCGGGCGCATGAAGAAGAAAGGACGCGTGCTCATCACCTCCGGCGATCTCAGCAACTGGGGGAAGGCGACTTTCGATGCGATGCTCGCGCACAAGAGTTTCACGAAGAAAAACCCCAAATTCGCCTGCCAGTGGGTGAAGATGGTGGCGACGGCCGATGCGCACTATCGCGCCAACCCGGGCGAATACGGCCCCGGCACCGCGAACGCGAAGGCGATCGCCGCTTCGGTGGCCGGCGACGAGTCCCAGGTCGGCGGCGTGCTCGCCCTCTACGGCTATCCGTCGCTGAAGGAGCAGATTTCGGCGACCTGGCTCGGCGGCGGCGTGCAGAAAGCGCTGCGAGCGACTTCGGAGTTCCTCAAGTCCCAGGGCAAGCTCGACAAGGTGCTCAAGAGTTACGCGGATTCCGCGACGCCGAGATTCGCGAAAATGGCCATGGAAGGCGGCTGCTAGACGCCGCGGGGCACGGGCTACCGACCCCGGGGCGTCCCGCGGAGGCGGTATGACGGCGCAGCCTTCGCGGCCAACCCGGGGCCGATCCCGGATCGGAGCAAGCCAATGACCGCGGTCATCAGCCTCAACCAAGTCGCCATGGTCTTCCCCTCCCTCCAGGGACTGGGCAGCGTTCAGGCGCTCGAAGACATCAATTTCGAGTTTCGCGATAACGAGTTCGTGGTTGCGCTCGGCGCGTCGGGCTGCGGAAAGACGACGCTGCTCAACGTCATCGCCGGTTTCCTGCCGCCCACGTCCGGCGACATCAAGCACAAGGGCGAACCGGTGACCGGGCCGGGAAGGGACCGGGGCGTCGTATTCCAGAAGCACGCCCTCCTGCCCTGGCTCAACGTCATCGAGAACACCGGGTTCGGCCTCAAGCTCCAGGGCGTGGCCGGCGCCGAGCGCAGGGCGAGGGCGATGGAGAATCTGGCGCTGGTGGGTCTCTCGGACTTCGAGAACTACCCCATCTACCAGCTGTCCGGCGGCATGCAGCAGCGGGTGGGACTGGCCCGGGCCCTGACCTGCGACCCGGACATGCTGCTCATGGACGAACCGCTGGGCGCGCTCGACGCCTTCACGCGGGAAAACATGCAGGAACTGATCCTCGACGTCTGGCGGAAGACCCGGAAGGTCGTCTTTTTCATCACCCACAGCGTCGAGGAGGCTTTGTTCATGGCGACGAGGCTCATCGTCATGTCGCCTCGGCCGGGCCGGATCACGCACGAATACGAACTGGACTTCTACCAGCGGTATTTCGACACGGGCAATGCGCGCCAGGTCAAATCGTCGCCGGATTTCATCACGATGCGCGAAGAGATACTTTCCATCATTTACGGTGAAGAGGTTCAAGAGCAGCCGTTATGAAACTCGGTATATTCTCGCGCCGCAAACCGGAGGCCGTCGACCAGTTCGGCGTGCCGGGACGCGGCAACAGCACGGCGATCAGCGCCGCGACCATCGTGCTTATCCTGGGCGGCTGGTGGGTCGCGACCCAGCTCGAGCTCGTCCGGCCGCTGTTCCTGCCATCGCCCGAAATGGTCATTTCGAAATTCAACAAGATCGCGTGCACGGATTACTATTTCGAGCATTTGCTGGTTGTGCTCGGCGCCCGGGCCGAGGTCACGGCCAAGTGCTTCGGCTTCAGCGAACATACCCTGCACGAGCACATTCTCTGGAGCCTCTACCGCGTTTTCGGCTCCTTCTTCCTGGCCGTGGTCACCGCGGTGCCCATCGGGGTCGCCATGGGCATGAGCCGTTACGCGCGGGGCGTCTTCGACCCGCCGATCGAGTTCTACCGCCCGATCCCGCCGCTCGCCTACCTGCCGCTGACCATCATCTGGTTCGGCATCGGCGAGTCGGGCAAGTTCTTCCTGATCTACCTGGCCTGCTTCGCGCCCATCGCCATCAACGCGCGCGCCGGAGTGCGCTCCGTATCGGTCGAGCAGATCCACGCGGCGTATTCGATGGGCGCAACCAGCGGGCAGGTGATCCGCCAGGTCGTGATCAAGGCGGCGCTGCCGGAGATACTCACGGGAATGCGGGTGGCGATCGCCTTCGGCTGGACGACGCTGGTCGCAGCCGAGATGGTCGCGGCCAAGGCGGGAATCGGCGTAATGGTGCTGAACGCCGCTCGCTTCCTGGCGACCGACATCGTGTTCCTCGGGATCGTGGTGATCGGCGCGGTCGCCTTTGTTTTCGATTTCATCATGCGGCGCATCGAGGGGACGCTCGTCCCCTGGAAGGGCAAGGTCTGAACGCTTCCCGCCGCGCTTTCCACAGGGTCGGACGCATATGTCCGCTGGCCCCTGTCCCTGTCCGAGGTCGCGACCTGTCCTTACAAGGTGGTGCGGTTTTGTTCGTCTGCCGGCGCGGGGTAAAGTGATCAGAAATCGCAAGCGAATGTTATCCGCTCCCTTTTTCCTGTTCGAACGAATACGACCGGACGCAGCGAACAATACCGCTTTCGGCTCACCGAATTTCCCGGATGACAACCATCGCCCCGGTTTGTAAACTGTCCGGCGGTGAATTACACATCTACCGATGATGCCCGGCAACTGAGATAAAGAAACCATGGCGCGAGTAGGGACGAAGAAGGCTTAACCCAATACCTCACAGAACGAAAGAGCCGGACCGGCGAGAAATATGTCGGCGGCGCCGTCGACGATGATCGCCTCACCACCCTGCCGCCCTACGGCGACCTGAGCGAGGGCCGCAGGAGTGGAGATTCGTAAGGCGCTGACTCCGAACCCCGACTCTTCCCATCACCGAGCCGCGGTGGTATGCCTTCGCTCTTGCGAGCGGCGGCTTGGCTACGGCGTGTGGTGGGCTCCGAATACCCCGAGCACGGTCTCGTTCCCGTCGGCGGTGGTGACGCCGAAGGTTCCTGCCGCGCTCATGGGCATCGCATCTCCTCCGCTCCCGTAAAACTGACCTCCCCACTTGCCTCCGTATTGTCGCCCGCGGAAGGTCATGCTCGTCTCACCCGTAAAGAACCCGGAGTGGTCATCGCCGATTGGAGCCGTCTCCAGGCGCAGTACGCTCGGCAAACTCTCAAGCCCCTCCGAAATCGCTATTATCTCCTGCCGAAAATCGCTGATCGCGCCCCCGACCGTCCCCAGCCCGTCGGTCCCGGCGTCGAAGTCGGCCGTCAAGCTTACCAAGCCCGAAAGCACCGCGCCTTGGGCTTCGTCAGTTGCGATCCACGACATGATTGCAGTGCCTTCGAAGATGGCTGATCCGGTGAGCGGCGCAACCGCTGATTGTGGAAGCGGGTTGGATCCGTCCATGAACACTCCAAACGCCATCGCCTCGAGTATCTCACGGGTATATATCTCCGGGAAGTTCCCCTCCGCATCCAGAAACGACGAGGGCACAGTCGCCCACCACCCGCCGACGAGATAGTCGGCGTCGGTACCCACCTGGGGTTGGACGAACAGGTTCACCTCGCGCAAGTCCCCGTTGGAAGTGCGCTGGACTGCTCCGTCCCCATGCCAGCCGCGTACGGTGAATCGGGCGGGTCCTATCGAAACCGACCCGCCCCCCCGCACTTCTGCGCGCGCGAAGACCGCTCCGTTTTCGATCCGGGCGGTCGCATCGACGGTGTCGACGGTCGTCCCGTTCCGCACGTTGGACGACTGCGCGACACTGCCGGGGTTCGGAATCGCCTGCGCTGCGATCGAAGGAGCGGGCCAGCGGTCCATCGTTCCAGACCCGCCACCGCAGCCTCCCAGAACAATGGTGAGAACTGTCATCAGTGCTGCTGTCAAATTATTGCCACGACGTGCCATAGCTTCCTCCTTTGGATTCGTCGACAAGGGACTTGGCGCTAGCGTGTTTAATCAGGGACTGAAGCACATGGTGGGGAAACATGGCCGAGCCACGTACCAGTCTTGACAACCAGAGGGGCTTGTTACCAGCCGATGGTGGCGAGTACACACGTTTGTTTGAACGCAGCATGAAAGAATAACTTAAATAAAATTTATTTATCCTTCAGTTAATATTTGCAAAAAACTCTCAGCCAGAAAAGTTCTTACCAGCTAACAACGAAGCAGTCCTCCTCTCGGCTCCCGTGCGCGAAGCTGACGCATGCCCAGCCCCCTAACGGCCATCAATACACGAATGCTACCGTCTGTCCCTGGCCACATTAGGAGGAACATCGTCACCGCATCTATTTTGCTACAGCTTTGGGGTCCTCAGGACGAGAGCAGGCCTCGACGTTTACACAGGCCCTCGACCGAGAGTAACGGCTTGACGAACACGGAGAAGAAACATATTTCAAAGTGAGACTTAACCTGTACCTCTTGATTGACTATACCATATTATAGCTGATCTATACCACCGTTTCTTTTCATAACAAGAAGCAAAGCTTCGCAGGCTATTCCCCGAACAGGGAAACGATTCAACCCTCGCGACGCCTCGGCCTCTCCGGGGGTTTATTTTTTCCCCCACCTTCAAGCAACCTTCATCCCCGCCATAGCACCCCACCCGCTTCTATGATAAGAAACCGTTTCTGTTTTCACTTCACACCCAGCACTTGGAGAAGCCGTGAACGACAAAATCCGCCTGCTCGTCACAGGCGGGTCTCAAGAACGCATACCCTGAAGATATTCGGCCTGAATTGATTTCGCTCGAAAGTTTCATCGGTGATGTAAGACTTCTGAACTTGCGGTAGCTCTCGCTCTTTATTCGGTCGCACTCCCTCCTCGGTCGGGAATGGCCTCACTCCCCCATACGCATTCTGCTTCTCGTCAGGGCGTCGATGGAGAGGGGGCCGCCTCCCATGAGGAGTATCGCGGTCGTGGCGAGGAGGAGGAAGAGCGAGTATTCGTATCCGCCGGCGACGGCGGCGCCGGTCTGGGGGTTCGTGACGATGCCGTGCATGAAAAAACCCTGGTCGAAATGCACGAACGCGGCGGCGCCCGCCATGATGGGAAGATTCATCAGGGCGCCCAGGCGGGCGTAGAGCCCGATGATCAGGAGCGCCCCGCCGACCAGGTGGCCCAGCAAAACGGCCCACGCACTGACGGTGGGCAGAGGGATTCCCATCGATGCGTTCAGGGCGGCGAGGCGCTCCACGCCGATCACCAGCCATCCGTAATAGCCGTGCAGAACGTAGTAGACGCCCAGAGAGACGCGAAGCAGGGCGATTCCGTATGTCTGATACGGCCTCAACCTCGGGTTCATCGACTCTTCCCCAATCAATGTAAACACTTATATTCGCGCAATTACGCGAATATCGCCACCCCTGCCACAAGGGGTTGTTGAAAAACCCTTCTCCGCCTCATCCTGAGTAGCGGCGACGCCGCGTATCGAAGGATGCCCTCTCGACCGATGAGGAATGGTGGTTTTGCTCCTCGCTTTTGATCGTCATTCCGGCGAATGCCGGAATCCAGGGACTTTGCTTTTGTATTTGTCTTTTCGCTGTATCGTTTTTGGGGGTCGTCCTGCGATTCGGTGTCCCCGTCTGAATTGGATTCCGGCATTCGCCGGAATGACGGCGGTGGTCAATTACAAGCGGGGAGGGGCTTTTTCGACAACACCCAAAAACGCGGGGCGATTTGACCCGCGCGCGAAATGTGATAGAAGCAAAACGCGGCGCAGGCCATACGCCGAGCCGCGAGCCACGTGGAGCAGCCGTTTCCTCCAGCGTCGCCACCCAAAACTTGGAAAGCAGCCATCCGACAATGAGCGAATCCGAAAAAAAACTATCCTTCAAGAACTTCATCATCCCGCTGGTCCTGGTCCTCGTTCTGTTCGTTTTCTTCTACTCGGGGCTGGGCCGCTACCTCACCTTCGAGACCCTGAGGGAGAACCAGGGCCTTCTCAAAGATTGGGTGCGCGAGAACGGCGCAATCGCCGTCATCACCTACATGCTCGCCTACGCGGCGGTCACGATATTCTCGCTTCCCGGCGGGTTGGTGATGAGCATCACGGGAGGCTTCCTGTTCGGGACCGTCTGGGGCGCGCTCTACATCGTCGTGGGCGCGACGGCGGGGGCGACCGTTCTCTTCATCGCGGCCAAGACCTCGCTCGGAGACCCCCTGCGCGCCAAGGCCGGCCCCTGGCTCCAGAAGATGGAAGAGGGTTTTCAGGAAAACGCGCTGAGCTACCTGCTGGTTTTAAGGCTGGTTCCCCTGTTCCCCTTTTTCGTGGTGAACCTGGTGCCCGCGTTCCTGGGGGTGTCCCTGAGCGTCTACGTCATCGGCACGTTCTTCGGCATCATTCCCGGCTCGTTCGTATTCGCCTCGGTGGGTGCGGGGCTCGGCAGCATTTTCGAGGCGGGGGGCGAGTTCTCCGCCAGGGGGATTCTGACGCCCCAGGTCCTCATCGCGCTCGTGGGGCTCGCCGTTCTCTCGCTCATCCCCGTGGTCTACAAGAAGATGAAATCGAAAGAGGGTTAGTCTTCACTCAGAGCGGCTTGTCCGCCGTGAACAGGTATCTCGTCTGCGAGAAGAAATATGCGCCCCGCTCGTCCAGGCCGCGCAATTCACTCGCCCATGCGTCTACTTCCTCTTGCGTCAGGTCCGTTCTGGCGGGGACGACGCCCTGAAGCTGACGAATGAATTGAAAACTGAAGCTCTCGGGTTCGCAGGCGGTGTTGAGAACGGGAATCGCGCGGGCGGAAACATCGACGAAGCCCGCCGCCTCGATACTGGACTTGAGCGTGAGCGGCAGCCTCAAATGGGCGAAGCCCTGCAACCAGCCATTCATTACCCGCTCGCAGAGCGCCGCATCCTCACAGCGCCACGACGTGGCGCCCCAGTCGGCGTCGCTCACCGCGAGTCGTCCGCCGGGCTTCAATACGCGGTGAATCTCGCGCAAGGCCGCATCCACGTCAGCCACGAACTCCAGCGTCTGCACGCTCACGCAGGCGTCGAAATACTCATCTTCGAAGGGAAGTGATACGGCGTCTGCGATTTGAAAGTCGACCCAGGGCTTATCGGCGCAGCGCGTCCGGGCGAGCCCGATCATCGACTCGCTGATATCCACCCCGCGCACGCAACCCGTCGGGCCGACCGTCTGCGCCATCTCATCGGCGAAGAGGCCGGGGCCGGAACCCACGTCCAGAACGCGCATGCCGGGGGTGAGACCGAGCGCCTCTATCGTCCGCCGTCTGACCTCGGTCAAGTCCCGCGTCAGGTACATGACTTCGGCCTGGCGCGAGGCGCGCTCATCGAAATCCATCGTATCGCTCACGGGCGCACTCCGGGGGGGGGGGTCGAACCCGACCGGGCAGAGAAGAAATTCACTCCCCCCTTGAGGGGGTTGTTGAAAAAGCCCGATGAAGGAGGAATGGCGGTGTAGGGACAACCCTCCGTGGTTGTCCTTTTGCAGGATGATTGCAATCAGGACAGGCACAGAGGCCTGTCCCTACGGGATCATCACGTCGCCGACAGGGGGGTACATGGACTTTTTCTAAAACCCCATATGCGACCCCTACACGCCCCCTCGAATAACGACCGTAGGGGCAGGTCGCGACCTGTCCCTACAACAAACGTAAATCCTCTCGCCGACGCCTATTCGTCCTTGAAATACTCGGCGTCCTCGGGCCTCGCCTTCCAGTTCGGGTTGGTGGGCCATTCCTTGTGGCGCGAGACCTTGTCTCCCCCGTAGCGCACCCGGTAGAGCAGCGTGCGCTCCGAACCGTTCGTGTACTCGTGTAGCTCGCCCGGCGGATGGACGATGAAGGAGCCGGGGATCACGTCGACCTCGCCGGTGGGGGTCTTCATCCTGCCGCCGCCCTTGTAGCAGAAATAAATCTCCGTCGCGTAGGGGTGGCAGTGGTAGGGGCTCACCTGGCCGGGCTCCCAGCAGGCCACCGTCACGTCGCCCTCCTCGTAGCGGCCCAGAATCTTCTCCACGTGCTTCTCGGTGCTGAATTCCTTTTCCTTTTCCAGATCGAAAACGTGCATCTTCTTCTCCTGTGTACGTGATTACGTCTCTATGAAAACGGGCGCGCGACGCGCCCCATGAACTCTCCCTACATCTGGCTGAACTCCTCGCAGATGGCGGCCATCCACTTGGCCCCGTCGATCAGGTCCGCGACTTTCAGGTTCTCGTTCGCGCTGTGCGTGCGCGAGGTGATGCGGCCCACACCGGTGGAGGACAGCGGAACCCCCAAATGCTTCAAGACGATATACGTCGGCGTGCTCCCGTTGCCGAAGGGGTTGATGATGGCGTCCTCCCCGTAGAGCCGCTGCGACGCCGCATTGCACGCCTTGACGATGTCGGCCTCCGGGTCGCTCTTCGCCGGGTAGGAGGTGAAGAGAAGCTCCACGCCGATGTCCTCGAAGCCGTGCCTGTCCAGGTGCGCGCGCACGCAGTCCCTGATTTTGTACGGGTCCTGGTTCGGCACGAGGCGGCAGTCTATCTTGGCCCTTGCGCGGGCGGAGACGATGGTCTTCACCCCCTCGCCGGTGTAGCCGCCGTCGAAACCGGCGATGTTGAAGGTGGGGTTAGCGAGATGGCGGCGCGGGAGGTCCTCGTCCTTCATGTCGAGGAGGAACCCCCGAAGCTCGAACTTCTCGACCCGCTCCGCCCCGTTGTAGGGTTTGATGCGGCGGATGAGCTCGTCCTCGATTTCGGTGACGGGCAGCACGTCGTCATAGAATCCTTCCACGAGCACGTTCTCGTCGCGGTCCTTCATGGTCGAGAGCGCCCACGTCATCCGCCAGGCCGCGTTCTCGTATATCTGGGCGTTCGAACTGTGGAAATCCACGTTCGCCGTCCGGCAGGTGAGCTCCATGTAGCAAAGCCCCTTGTTGCCGAGCGAGAGCACGGGGATGTCCACCCGCGTGGTGTTGTCCTCCCAGACGCAGCCGTCCGCGGCGAGCAGGTCGGCGTTTTCCTTCACGAACGGTTCGAGCGAGGGGCTTCCCACCTCTTCTTCGCCCTCGATGATGTACTTGACCGAACACGGCAGCTCGCCGCGCACCGCCAGAAACGCCTCGAACGCCGCCAGGCGGCTCATGATGTTGCCCTTGTTGTCCGTGGCGCCGCGCGCGATAACGGCGCCGTCCACTACTTCCGCGTCAAACGGCGGGGTGTCCCACTCGGAAAGCGGCTCGGCGGGCTGCACGTCGTAGTGGTTGTAGAAGAGGAGGGTCTTGTCTCCTCCGCCCGCAAGGGTCGCGGTGAGAATCGGGTTGCCCCCCGTCTCATGGAGCGTCGTCCCGAGTCCCGATCTCGCCACGCGGGCCTCGAGCAGGGCCGCCATCTCCCTTATACCCACGTTCGTGGTCGAGATGCTCGGCTGGCGGCAGAGTTCCTGCAGATCCGCCACGGTGCGCTCCGCGTTCGCATCGATATAGTCCAGCACTTTCTGGAAGTCACTTCCTTCGCTCATCGCACACTCCTTTTCGCGGAACGCCCGCGGTCGGCTCATCGGTTTGATTATCAGCGTGGAACAAAGATATGATCCCGCACGCTTACATTCAACCCGAAAACCCGCATTCGCGCGACTTAGACCCGGGCGTCCATGCGCTCCGGCGCGTTCCGGATGCGGCCCGAAGGAGGCCATTCATGCCCGAAGCACCCGCAAACACGAACTGGTACACGTACTTTCCCGAAGACTACCGCTGGTCGGCCGCCATCTGCGGCATGGTCTCGAGCGCGCAGTGGGGCGGGACCGAGATCGGCGAGGTCGACAAGGTCTGCCGCCGCCTCTACAAGAAACTCGGCGACGACAACCTCTGGTTCCGCGAGTGGGACCGCATGGGCGACACCGTGCGGGACCTGGGCCGCGCCGCCGAGCGCAAGAAGCGCAACCTCTCCGCCGCGACCCACTACAAGCGCGCCACCTGCTACTACCAGATGGGCGAGCGCTTCCGGACGCCCAAGGACAAGCGCGCCGTCGCCACGTTCAAGAAATCGCTCGACACCTTCCGCCGCTTCGTGCGCCTGACGGACAGGCCCCGAATCGAGGCCGTGGAGGTTCCCTTCGAGGGAAGAAAGAAACTCCCCGGCTATCTCGTGCACGCGGAGAACACGCGGAAGAGAAAGCCCCCCGTCGTGGTCTTTTTCGACGGGCTGGACGTGACCAAGGAGCTCCAGTTCACGCGCGGCGTGGAAGACCTCATCCGCCGGGGCATGAGCTGCCTGGTGATGGACGGCCCCGGCACGGGCGAGGCCATCCGCCTGCGGGATATCTACCTGCGCCCCGACTACGAGGTCGCCGGATCGGCCGCGCTCGATTACCTGGAGACCAGAAACGACGTGGACGCGAAGCGAGCGGGCGTCATGGCCGTCAGCCTGGGCGGCTACTACGCGCCGCGCATCGCGAGCATGGAGCACCGCTACAAGGCGTGCCTGGCCTGGGGGGCGATATGGGACTACTACGCCACCTGGAAAAAGCGCATCGAGGCTTCGTTCAAGGCGGAGCTCTCCGTTCCGGGCCATCACATCCAGTGGATCCTGAACGCCGACTCGCTCGACGACGCCCTGGTCAAGCTCGAGGGCTTCCGGCTCGACGGCGTGGTGCAGAATATGCGGTGTCCCTTCCTCGTAACGCACGGGGCGGACGACAAGCAGATACCGCTCCGGGACGCCAAGGCGCTCTACAACGCCGTGGGCTCGAAGGACAAGACGCTCAAGGTCTTCACCGTGAAAGAGGGCGGCTCCCAGCACTGCCAGCGCGACAACTACGCCATCGGCACGGCCTACATGTTCGACTGGCTCCAGGAGAAGCTCTGCGGGTAGTCGATCCTGAGCGAGGAATCGACCGACCGAGGAAGGAGGAATCGATTCCGTATAACGCAGGGACACTTGCAGGGACAGGCTCCCGTGCCTGTCCGGGCCCCGTGGTTTTCATTGTAGGGACAGGCCCCCGTGCCTGTCCGAGGTCGCGACCTGTCCCTTGAGGGATGGCAAACAAATTGGAAACTCACCTTTGAGGGGCAAACCCAACCGGGGAGAGAGAAATTCACTCCCCCCTTGAGGGTCGGGCATCTCCTCATCGGGATGCCCGACGATGAGGTAAGGGTGTAAACCCGAAACCGAATCGGTGGGGGGAGTTTTTTCTGTGGTATGTCCCCCCACCACATCGGCCTTCGCACAAACCGCTCGGCCTCTGTCGGGCTTTCCCCTCGGGAAGCCCGACCCCCTCAAGGGGGGAGTGATTAGAATCGCACAAAAGGGGAAACTAACCATCTTCCACACCCACGTCATCGTCGACTGGTCGGCGCGCTCGGAACCAAGCCCCGCCCGTCCGACAAAAGACGCCATCTGGTGGGCCGTCGCCAGAGACGGCGTCGTGGACGAACCCGCATACGCCCGCACCCGCCATGACGCCGTGGAGCGGCTCGCCACCCTGATTGAGACGGAACTCGACGCCGACCGCCGCGTGTTGATCGGCTTCGATTTTCCCTTCGGCTACCCCGCCGGAGTAGCGGCGCACCTGACCGGTGAGGCTTCGGCCTTCGCGCTTTGGGACTGGCTGGCAAGCCGCATCGAGGATGCCGAGGATAACGCGAACAACCGCTTTGAAGTCGCAGAAGAGATAAACCGGACCTATTCGGGAATCGGTCCTTTCTGGGGACGGCCGGGAACATGGGAATTCCTGGGGGTGCCGACACGCGAATCGCGCCGCACGCGCCGGGAGTCTCACCCGAACGAACGACGCATCGCCGACCACCACGCCAAAGGCGCCAAGACCGTCTGGCAACTGGCCTACGCCGGTTCCGTCGGCTCACAGGTTCTTCTGGGTCTTCCCGCCATCAAGCGCCTCATCGAGCACCCGCGCATGAAAGGTCGCCTCGCCGTCTGGCCCTTCGATACCGGCTTGCGCGCACCCGAAGCCCCCGCCGTTGTCGCCGAAATCTACCCCTCCCTCCTGAGGCAAGAGATTGAGGAGCACAAGAGTGATGACGAGATACCGGACGCCGCCCAGGTTCGCGTGAATGCCGAGGCCTTCGCCCGGCTCGACGCTTTGGGCGGCCTGGGCCCCCTGTTCGAGGTCGGTCCTTATCTCGACGCGGAAGAGCGCCACATCGTCGAAACCGAGGAAGCATGGATTCTCGGCCTCGGCCATGCAGAGGCGCTCCATGAGGCGCTGGCGCGACCATTGTAGGGGCGGTTCGCGAACCGCCCCTACAATGGTCGCGCCAGCGCCTCATGGAGCGCCTCTGCATGGCCGAGGCCGAGAATCCATGCTTCCTCGGTTTCGACGATGTGGCGCTCTTCCGCGTCGAGATAAGGACCGACCTCGAACAGGGGGCCCAGGCCGCCCAAAGCGTCGAGCCGGGCGAAGGCCTCGGCATTCACGCGAACCTGGGCGGCGTCCGGTATCTCGTCATCACTCTTGTGCTCCTCAATCTCTTGCCTCAGGAGGGAGGGGTAGATTTCGGCGACAACGGCGGGGGCTTCGGGTGCGCGCAAGCCGGTATCGAAGGGCCAGACGGCGAGGCGACCTTTCATGCGCGGGTGCTCGATGAGGCGCTTGATGGCGGGAAGACCCAGAAGAACCTGTGAGCCGACGGAACCGGCGTAGGCCAGTTGCCAGACGGTCTTGGCGCCTTTGGCGTGGTGGTCGGCGATGCGTCGTTCGTTCGGGTGAGACTCCCGGCGCGTGCGGCGCGATTCGCGTGTCGGCACCCCCAGGAATTCCCATGTTCCCGGCCGTCCCCAGAAAGGACCGATTCCCGAATAGGTCCGGTTTATCTCTTCTGCGACTTCAAAGCGGTTGTTCGCGTTATCCTCGGCATCCTCGATGCGGCTTGCCAGCCAGTCCCAAAGCGCGAAGGCCGAAGCCTCACCGGTCAGGTGCGCCGCTACTCCGGCGGGGTAGCCGAAGGGAAAATCGAAGCCGATCAACACGCGGCGGTCGGCGTCGAGTTCCGTCTCAATCAGGGTGGCGAGCCGCTCCACGGCGTCATGGCGGGTGCGGGCGTATGCGGGTTCGTCCACGACGCCGTCTCTGGCGACGGCCCACCAGATGGCGTCTTTTGTCGGACGGGCGGGGCTTGGTTCCGAGCGCGCCGACCAGTCGACGATGACGTGGGTGTGGAAGATGGTTAGTTTCCCCTTTTGTGCGATTCTAATCACTCCCCCCTTGAGGGGGTCGGGCTTCCCGAGGGGAAAGCCCGACAGAGGCCGAGCGGTTTGTGCGAAGGCCGATGTGGTGGGGGGACATACCACAGAAAAAACTCCCCCCACCGATTCGGTTTCGGGTTTACACCCTTACCTCATCGTCGGGCATCCCGATGAGGAGATGCCCGACCCTCAAGGGGGGAGTGAATTTCTCTCTCCCCGGTTGGGTTTGCCCCTCAAAGGTGAGTTTCCAATTTGTTTGCCATCCCTCAAGGGACAGGTCGCGACCTCGGACAGGCACGGGGGCCTGTCCCTACAATGAAAACCACGGGGCCCGGACAGGCACGGGAGCCTGTCCCTGCAAGTGTCCCTGCGTTATACGGAATCGATTCCTCCTTCCTCGGTCGGTCGATTCCTCGCTCAGGATCGACTACCCGCAGAGCTTCTCCTGGAGCCAGTCGAACATGTAGGCCGTGCCGATGGCGTAGTTGTCGCGCTGGCAGTGCTGGGAGCCGCCCTCTTTCACGGTGAAGACCTTGAGCGTCTTGTCCTTCGAGCCCACGGCGTTGTAGAGCGCCTTGGCGTCCCGGAGCGGTATCTGCTTGTCGTCCGCCCCGTGCGTTACGAGGAAGGGACACCGCATATTCTGCACCACGCCGTCGAGCCGGAAGCCCTCGAGCTTGACCAGGGCGTCGTCGAGCGAGTCGGCGTTCAGGATCCACTGGATGTGATGGCCCGGAACGGAGAGCTCCGCCTTGAACGAAGCCTCGATGCGCTTTTTCCAGGTGGCGTAGTAGTCCCATATCGCCCCCCAGGCCAGGCACGCCTTGTAGCGGTGCTCCATGCTCGCGATGCGCGGCGCGTAGTAGCCGCCCAGGCTGACGGCCATGACGCCCGCTCGCTTCGCGTCCACGTCGTTTCTGGTCTCCAGGTAATCGAGCGCGGCCGATCCGGCGACCTCGTAGTCGGGGCGCAGGTAGATATCCCGCAGGCGGATGGCCTCGCCCGTGCCGGGGCCGTCCATCACCAGGCAGCTCATGCCCCGGCGGATGAGGTCTTCCACGCCGCGCGTGAACTGGAGCTCCTTGGTCACGTCCAGCCCGTCGAAAAAGACCACGACGGGGGGCTTTCTCTTCCGCGTGTTCTCCGCGTGCACGAGATAGCCGGGGAGTTTCTTTCTTCCCTCGAAGGGAACCTCCACGGCCTCGATTCGGGGCCTGTCCGTCAGGCGCACGAAGCGGCGGAAGGTGTCGAGCGATTTCTTGAACGTGGCGACGGCGCGCTTGTCCTTGGGCGTCCGGAAGCGCTCGCCCATCTGGTAGTAGCAGGTGGCGCGCTTGTAGTGGGTCGCGGCGGAGAGGTTGCGCTTCTTGCGCTCGGCGGCGCGGCCCAGGTCCCGCACGGTGTCGCCCATGCGGTCCCACTCGCGGAACCAGAGGTTGTCGTCGCCGAGTTTCTTGTAGAGGCGGCGGCAGACCTTGTCGACCTCGCCGATCTCGGTCCCGCCCCACTGCGCGCTCGAGACCATGCCGCAGATGGCGGCCGACCAGCGGTAGTCTTCGGGAAAGTACGTGTACCAGTTCGTGTTTGCGGGTGCTTCGGGCATGAATGGCCTCCTTCGGGCCGCATCCGGAACGCGCCGGAGCGCATGGACGCCCGGGTCTAAGTCGCGCGAATGCGGGTTTTCGGGTTGAATGTAAGCGTGCGGGATCATATCTTTGTTCCACGCTGATAATCAAACCGATGAGCCGACCGCGGGCGTTCCGCGAAAAGGAGTGTGCGATGAGCGAAGGAAGTGACTTCCAGAAAGTGCTGGACTATATCGATGCGAACGCGGAGCGCACCGTGGCGGATCTGCAGGAACTCTGCCGCCAGCCGAGCATCTCGACCACGAACGTGGGTATAAGGGAGATGGCGGCCCTGCTCGAGGCCCGCGTGGCGAGATCGGGACTCGGGACGACGCTCCATGAGACGGGGGGCAACCCGATTCTCACCGCGACCCTTGCGGGCGGAGGAGACAAGACCCTCCTCTTCTACAACCACTACGACGTGCAGCCCGCCGAGCCGCTTTCCGAGTGGGACACCCCGCCGTTTGACGCGGAAGTAGTGGACGGCGCCGTTATCGCGCGCGGCGCCACGGACAACAAGGGCAACATCATGAGCCGCCTGGCGGCGTTCGAGGCGTTTCTGGCGGTGCGCGGCGAGCTGCCGTGTTCGGTCAAGTACATCATCGAGGGCGAAGAAGAGGTGGGAAGCCCCTCGCTCGAACCGTTCGTGAAGGAAAACGCCGACCTGCTCGCCGCGGACGGCTGCGTCTGGGAGGACAACACCACGCGGGTGGACATCCCCGTGCTCTCGCTCGGCAACAAGGGGCTTTGCTACATGGAGCTCACCTGCCGGACGGCGAACGTGGATTTCCACAGTTCGAACGCCCAGATATACGAGAACGCGGCCTGGCGGATGACGTGGGCGCTCTCGACCATGAAGGACCGCGACGAGAACGTGCTCGTGGAAGGATTCTATGACGACGTGCTGCCCGTCACCGAAATCGAGGACGAGCTCATCCGCCGCATCAAACCCTACAACGGGGCGGAGCGGGTCGAGAAGTTCGAGCTTCGGGGGTTCCTCCTCGACATGAAGGACGAGGACCTCCCGCGCCGCCATCTCGCTAACCCCACCTTCAACATCGCCGGTTTCGACGGCGGCTACACCGGCGAGGGGGTGAAGACCATCGTCTCCGCCCGCGCAAGGGCCAAGATAGACTGCCGCCTCGTGCCGAACCAGGACCCGTACAAAATCAGGGACTGCGTGCGCGCGCACCTGGACAGGCACGGCTTCGAGGACATCGGCGTGGAGCTTCTCTTCACCTCCTACCCGGCGAAGAGCGACCCGGAGGCCGACATCGTCAAGGCGTGCAATGCGGCGTCGCAGCGGCTCTACGGGGAGGACGCCATCATCAACCCCTTCGGCAACGGGAGCACGCCGACGTATATCGTCTTGAAGCATTTGGGGGTTCCGCTGTCCTCCACCGGTGTGGGCCGCATCACCTCGCGCACGCACAGCGCGAACGAGAACCTGAAAGTCGCGGACCTGATCGACGGGGCCAAGTGGATGGCCGCCATCTGCGAGGAGTTCAGCCAGATGTAGGGAGAGTTCATGGGGCGCGTCGCGCGCCCGTTTTCATAGAGACGTAATCACGTACACAGGAGAAGAAGATGCACGTTTTCGATCTGGAAAAGGAAAAGGAATTCAGCACCGAGAAGCACGTGGAGAAGATTCTGGGCCGCTACGAGGAGGGCGACGTGACGGTGGCCTGCTGGGAGCCCGGCCAGGTGAGCCCCTACCACTGCCACCCCTACGCGACGGAGATTTATTTCTGCTACAAGGGCGGCGGCAGGATGAAGACCCCCACCGGCGAGGTCGACGTGATCCCCGGCTCCTTCATCGTCCATCCGCCGGGCGAGCTACACGAGTACACGAACGGTTCGGAGCGCACGCTGCTCTACCGGGTGCGCTACGGGGGAGACAAGGTCTCGCGCCACAAGGAATGGCCCACCAACCCGAACTGGAAGGCGAGGCCCGAGGACGCCGAGTATTTCAAGGACGAATAGGCGTCGGCGAGAGGATTTACGTTTGTTGTAGGGACAGGTCGCGACCTGCCCCTACGGTCGTTATTCGAGGGGGCGTGTAGGGGTCGCATATGGGGTTTTAGAAAAAGTCCATGTACCCCCCTGTCGGCGACGTGATGATCCCGTAGGGACAGGCCTCTGTGCCTGTCCTGATTGCAATCATCCTGCAAAAGGACAACCACGGAGGGTTGTCCCTACACCGCCATTCCTCCTTCATCGGGCTTTTTCAACAACCCCCTCAAGGGGGGAGTGAATTTCTTCTCTGCCCGGTCGGGTTCGACCCCCCCCCCCGGAGTGCGCCCGTGAGCGATACGATGGATTTCGATGAGCGCGCCTCGCGCCAGGCCGAAGTCATGTACCTGACGCGGGACTTGACCGAGGTCAGACGGCGGACGATAGAGGCGCTCGGTCTCACCCCCGGCATGCGCGTTCTGGACGTGGGTTCCGGCCCCGGCCTCTTCGCCGATGAGATGGCGCAGACGGTCGGCCCGACGGGTTGCGTGCGCGGGGTGGATATCAGCGAGTCGATGATCGGGCTCGCCCGGACGCGCTGCGCCGATAAGCCCTGGGTCGACTTTCAAATCGCAGACGCCGTATCACTTCCCTTCGAAGATGAGTATTTCGACGCCTGCGTGAGCGTGCAGACGCTGGAGTTCGTGGCTGACGTGGATGCGGCCTTGCGCGAGATTCACCGCGTATTGAAGCCCGGCGGACGACTCGCGGTGAGCGACGCCGACTGGGGCGCCACGTCGTGGCGCTGTGAGGATGCGGCGCTCTGCGAGCGGGTAATGAATGGCTGGTTGCAGGGCTTCGCCCATTTGAGGCTGCCGCTCACGCTCAAGTCCAGTATCGAGGCGGCGGGCTTCGTCGATGTTTCCGCCCGCGCGATTCCCGTTCTCAACACCGCCTGCGAACCCGAGAGCTTCAGTTTTCAATTCATTCGTCAGCTTCAGGGCGTCGTCCCCGCCAGAACGGACCTGACGCAAGAGGAAGTAGACGCATGGGCGAGTGAATTGCGCGGCCTGGACGAGCGGGGCGCATATTTCTTCTCGCAGACGAGATACCTGTTCACGGCGGACAAGCCGCTCTGAGTGAAGACTAACCCTCTTTCGATTTCATCTTCTTGTAGACCACGGGGATGAGCGAGAGAACGGCGAGCCCCACGAGCGCGATGAGGACCTGGGGCGTCAGAATCCCCCTGGCGGAGAACTCGCCCCCCGCCTCGAAAATGCTGCCGAGCCCCGCACCCACCGAGGCGAATACGAACGAGCCGGGAATGATGCCGAAGAACGTGCCGATGACGTAGACGCTCAGGGACACCCCCAGGAACGCGGGCACCAGGTTCACCACGAAAAAGGGGAACAGGGGAACCAGCCTTAAAACCAGCAGGTAGCTCAGCGCGTTTTCCTGAAAACCCTCTTCCATCTTCTGGAGCCAGGGGCCGGCCTTGGCGCGCAGGGGGTCTCCGAGCGAGGTCTTGGCCGCGATGAAGAGAACGGTCGCCCCCGCCGTCGCGCCCACGACGATGTAGAGCGCGCCCCAGACGGTCCCGAACAGGAAGCCTCCCGTGATGCTCATCACCAACCCGCCGGGAAGCGAGAATATCGTGACCGCCGCGTAGGCGAGCATGTAGGTGATGACGGCGATTGCGCCGTTCTCGCGCACCCAATCTTTGAGAAGGCCCTGGTTCTCCCTCAGGGTCTCGAAGGTGAGGTAGCGGCCCAGCCCCGAGTAGAAGAAAACGAACAGAACGAGGACCAGGACCAGCGGGATGATGAAGTTCTTGAAGGATAGTTTTTTTTCGGATTCGCTCATTGTCGGATGGCTGCTTTCCAAGTTTTGGGTGGCGACGCTGGAGGAAACGGCTGCTCCACGTGGCTCGCGGCTCGGCGTATGGCCTGCGCCGCGTTTTGCTTCTATCACATTTCGCGCGCGGGTCAAATCGCCCCGCGTTTTTGGGTGTTGTCGAAAAAGCCCCTCCCCGCTTGTAATTGACCACCGCCGTCATTCCGGCGAATGCCGGAATCCAATTCAGACGGGGACACCGAATCGCAGGACGACCCCCAAAAACGATACAGCGAAAAGACAAATACAAAAGCAAAGTCCCTGGATTCCGGCATTCGCCGGAATGACGATCAAAAGCGAGGAGCAAAACCACCATTCCTCATCGGTCGAGAGGGCATCCTTCGATACGCGGCGTCGCCGCTACTCAGGATGAGGCGGAGAAGGGTTTTTCAACAACCCCTTGTGGCAGGGGTGGCGATATTCGCGTAATTGCGCGAATATAAGTGTTTACATTGATTGGGGAAGAGTCGATGAACCCGAGGTTGAGGCCGTATCAGACATACGGAATCGCCCTGCTTCGCGTCTCTCTGGGCGTCTACTACGTTCTGCACGGCTATTACGGATGGCTGGTGATCGGCGTGGAGCGCCTCGCCGCCCTGAACGCATCGATGGGAATCCCTCTGCCCACCGTCAGTGCGTGGGCCGTTTTGCTGGGCCACCTGGTCGGCGGGGCGCTCCTGATCATCGGGCTCTACGCCCGCCTGGGCGCCCTGATGAATCTTCCCATCATGGCGGGCGCCGCCGCGTTCGTGCATTTCGACCAGGGTTTTTTCATGCACGGCATCGTCACGAACCCCCAGACCGGCGCCGCCGTCGCCGGCGGATACGAATACTCGCTCTTCCTCCTCCTCGCCACGACCGCGATACTCCTCATGGGAGGCGGCCCCCTCTCCATCGACGCCCTGACGAGAAGCAGAATGCGTATGGGGGAGTGAGGCCATTCCCGACCGAGGAGGGAGTGCGACCGAATAAAGAGCGAGAGCTACCGCAAGTTCAGAAGTCTTACATCACCGATGAAACTTTCGAGCGAAATCAATTCAGGCCGAATATCTTCAGGGTATGCGTTCTTGAGACCCGCCTGTGACGAGCAGGCGGATTTTGTCGTTCACGGCTTCTCCAAGTGCTGGGTGTGAAGTGAAAACAGAAACGGTTTCTTATCATAGAAGCGGGTGGGGTGCTATGGCGGGGATGAAGGTTGCTTGAAGGTGGGGGAAAAAATAAACCCCCGGAGAGGCCGAGGCGTCGCGAGGGTTGAATCGTTTCCCTGTTCGGGGAATAGCCTGCGAAGCTTTGCTTCTTGTTATGAAAAGAAACGGTGGTATAGATCAGCTATAATATGGTATAGTCAATCAAGAGGTACAGGTTAAGTCTCACTTTGAAATATGTTTCTTCTCCGTGTTCGTCAAGCCGTTACTCTCGGTCGAGGGCCTGTGTAAACGTCGAGGCCTGCTCTCGTCCTGAGGACCCCAAAGCTGTAGCAAAATAGATGCGGTGACGATGTTCCTCCTAATGTGGCCAGGGACAGACGGTAGCATTCGTGTATTGATGGCCGTTAGGGGGCTGGGCATGCGTCAGCTTCGCGCACGGGAGCCGAGAGGAGGACTGCTTCGTTGTTAGCTGGTAAGAACTTTTCTGGCTGAGAGTTTTTTGCAAATATTAACTGAAGGATAAATAAATTTTATTTAAGTTATTCTTTCATGCTGCGTTCAAACAAACGTGTGTACTCGCCACCATCGGCTGGTAACAAGCCCCTCTGGTTGTCAAGACTGGTACGTGGCTCGGCCATGTTTCCCCACCATGTGCTTCAGTCCCTGATTAAACACGCTAGCGCCAAGTCCCTTGTCGACGAATCCAAAGGAGGAAGCTATGGCACGTCGTGGCAATAATTTGACAGCAGCACTGATGACAGTTCTCACCATTGTTCTGGGAGGCTGCGGTGGCGGGTCTGGAACGATGGACCGCTGGCCCGCTCCTTCGATCGCAGCGCAGGCGATTCCGAACCCCGGCAGTGTCGCGCAGTCGTCCAACGTGCGGAACGGGACGACCGTCGACACCGTCGATGCGACCGCCCGGATCGAAAACGGAGCGGTCTTCGCGCGCGCAGAAGTGCGGGGGGGCGGGTCGGTTTCGATAGGACCCGCCCGATTCACCGTACGCGGCTGGCATGGGGACGGAGCAGTCCAGCGCACTTCCAACGGGGACTTGCGCGAGGTGAACCTGTTCGTCCAACCCCAGGTGGGTACCGACGCCGACTATCTCGTCGGCGGGTGGTGGGCGACTGTGCCCTCGTCGTTTCTGGATGCGGAGGGGAACTTCCCGGAGATATATACCCGTGAGATACTCGAGGCGATGGCGTTTGGAGTGTTCATGGACGGATCCAACCCGCTTCCACAATCAGCGGTTGCGCCGCTCACCGGATCAGCCATCTTCGAAGGCACTGCAATCATGTCGTGGATCGCAACTGACGAAGCCCAAGGCGCGGTGCTTTCGGGCTTGGTAAGCTTGACGGCCGACTTCGACGCCGGGACCGACGGGCTGGGGACGGTCGGGGGCGCGATCAGCGATTTTCGGCAGGAGATAATAGCGATTTCGGAGGGGCTTGAGAGTTTGCCGAGCGTACTGCGCCTGGAGACGGCTCCAATCGGCGATGACCACTCCGGGTTCTTTACGGGTGAGACGAGCATGACCTTCCGCGGGCGACAATACGGAGGCAAGTGGGGAGGTCAGTTTTACGGGAGCGGAGGAGATGCGATGCCCATGAGCGCGGCAGGAACCTTCGGCGTCACCACCGCCGACGGGAACGAGACCGTGCTCGGGGTATTCGGAGCCCACCACACGCCGTAGCCAAGCCGCCGCTCGCAAGAGCGAAGGCATACCACCGCGGCTCGGTGATGGGAAGAGTCGGGGTTCGGAGTCAGCGCCTTACGAATCTCCACTCCTGCGGCCCTCGCTCAGGTCGCCGTAGGGCGGCAGGGTGGTGAGGCGATCATCGTCGACGGCGCCGCCGACATATTTCTCGCCGGTCCGGCTCTTTCGTTCTGTGAGGTATTGGGTTAAGCCTTCTTCGTCCCTACTCGCGCCATGGTTTCTTTATCTCAGTTGCCGGGCATCATCGGTAGATGTGTAATTCACCGCCGGACAGTTTACAAACCGGGGCGATGGTTGTCATCCGGGAAATTCGGTGAGCCGAAAGCGGTATTGTTCGCTGCGTCCGGTCGTATTCGTTCGAACAGGAAAAAGGGAGCGGATAACATTCGCTTGCGATTTCTGATCACTTTACCCCGCGCCGGCAGACGAACAAAACCGCACCACCTTGTAAGGACAGGTCGCGACCTCGGACAGGGACAGGGGCCAGCGGACATATGCGTCCGACCCTGTGGAAAGCGCGGCGGGAAGCGTTCAGACCTTGCCCTTCCAGGGGACGAGCGTCCCCTCGATGCGCCGCATGATGAAATCGAAAACAAAGGCGACCGCGCCGATCACCACGATCCCGAGGAACACGATGTCGGTCGCCAGGAAGCGAGCGGCGTTCAGCACCATTACGCCGATTCCCGCCTTGGCCGCGACCATCTCGGCTGCGACCAGCGTCGTCCAGCCGAAGGCGATCGCCACCCGCATTCCCGTGAGTATCTCCGGCAGCGCCGCCTTGATCACGACCTGGCGGATCACCTGCCCGCTGGTTGCGCCCATCGAATACGCCGCGTGGATCTGCTCGACCGATACGGAGCGCACTCCGGCGCGCGCGTTGATGGCGATGGGCGCGAAGCAGGCCAGGTAGATCAGGAAGAACTTGCCCGACTCGCCGATGCCGAACCAGATGATGGTCAGCGGCAGGTAGGCGAGCGGCGGGATCGGGCGGTAGAACTCGATCGGCGGGTCGAAGACGCCCCGCGCGTAACGGCTCATGCCCATGGCGACCCCGATGGGCACCGCGGTGACCACGGCCAGGAAGAAGGAGCCGAAAACGCGGTAGAGGCTCCAGAGAATGTGCTCGTGCAGGGTATGTTCGCTGAAGCCGAAGCACTTGGCCGTGACCTCGGCCCGGGCGCCGAGCACAACCAGCAAATGCTCGAAATAGTAATCCGTGCACGCGATCTTGTTGAATTTCGAAATGACCATTTCGGGCGATGGCAGGAACAGCGGCCGGACGAGCTCGAGCTGGGTCGCGACCCACCAGCCGCCCAGGATAAGCACGATGGTCGCGGCGCTGATCGCCGTGCTGTTGCCGCGTCCCGGCACGCCGAACTGGTCGACGGCCTCCGGTTTGCGGCGCGAGAATATACCGAGTTTCATAACGGCTGCTCTTGAACCTCTTCACCGTAAATGATGGAAAGTATCTCTTCGCGCATCGTGATGAAATCCGGCGACGATTTGACCTGGCGCGCATTGCCCGTGTCGAAATACCGCTGGTAGAAGTCCAGTTCGTATTCGTGCGTGATCCGGCCCGGCCGAGGCGACATGACGATGAGCCTCGTCGCCATGAACAAAGCCTCCTCGACGCTGTGGGTGATGAAAAAGACGACCTTCCGGGTCTTCCGCCAGACGTCGAGGATCAGTTCCTGCATGTTTTCCCGCGTGAAGGCGTCGAGCGCGCCCAGCGGTTCGTCCATGAGCAGCATGTCCGGGTCGCAGGTCAGGGCCCGGGCCAGTCCCACCCGCTGCTGCATGCCGCCGGACAGCTGGTAGATGGGGTAGTTCTCGAAGTCCGAGAGACCCACCAGCGCCAGATTCTCCATCGCCCTCGCCCTGCGCTCGGCGCCGGCCACGCCCTGGAGCTTGAGGCCGAACCCGGTGTTCTCGATGACGTTGAGCCAGGGCAGGAGGGCGTGCTTCTGGAATACGACGCCCCGGTCCCTTCCCGGCCCGGTCACCGGTTCGCCCTTGTGCTTGATGTCGCCGGACGTGGGCGGCAGGAAACCGGCGATGACGTTGAGCAGCGTCGTCTTTCCGCAGCCCGACGCGCCGAGCGCAACCACGAACTCGTTATCGCGAAACTCGAAATTGATGTCTTCGAGCGCCTGAACGCTGCCCAGTCCCTGGAGGGAGGGGAAGACCATGGCGACTTGGTTGAGGCTGATGACCGCGGTCATTGGCTTGCTCCGATCCGGGATCGGCCCCGGGTTGGCCGCGAAGGCTGCGCCGTCATACCGCCTCCGCGGGACGCCCCGGGGTCGGTAGCCCGTGCCCCGCGGCGTCTAGCAGCCGCCTTCCATGGCCATTTTCGCGAATCTCGGCGTCGCGGAATCCGCGTAACTCTTGAGCACCTTGTCGAGCTTGCCCTGGGACTTGAGGAACTCCGAAGTCGCTCGCAGCGCTTTCTGCACGCCGCCGCCGAGCCAGGTCGCCGAAATCTGCTCCTTCAGCGACGGATAGCCGTAGAGGGCGAGCACGCCGCCGACCTGGGACTCGTCGCCGGCCACCGAAGCGGCGATCGCCTTCGCGTTCGCGGTGCCGGGGCCGTATTCGCCCGGGTTGGCGCGATAGTGCGCATCGGCCGTCGCCACCATCTTCACCCACTGGCAGGCGAATTTGGGGTTTTTCTTCGTGAAACTCTTGTGCGCGAGCATCGCATCGAAAGTCGCCTTCCCCCAGTTGCTGAGATCGCCGGAGGTGATGAGCACGCGTCCTTTCTTCTTCATGCGCCCGAGTGCGGGGTCCCAGACGAAACCGCCGTTGATGTCGCCGCGTTCCCAGGCCGCGATCATGTCCGGCGGCGACATGTCGATGACCTTGAGCGCCCGGGGAGAGATGTTGAACTGCTCCAGGGCGAACATCATGTGGAAGTGGGTGGTGGAAACGAAGGGCACCGCGATCGTCTTGCCCTTGAGATCCTGAGGCGCCGTGATCGATTCGTCCACGACCAGCGCTTCGGCGTCGTTGATGTTGTCGTAGACGTAGATGACGTGGAGGTCGACGCCCCGGCTGTAGCCCGCCGCCGTCGGCGAGGATCCGCTGAGGGATATGTCCACCGAACCCGACGCCATCGCGTTGATGACCTCGGTCCCGGACGTGAATTTCACGAATTCGATGCTCTTGCCGCCAAGGCCCTTCGCCCGGATTTCCTTCATCTTCGCCTTCCACGGACCGTAAAGGAGCTGATAGCCGATGGTGACGTCGGCCGCTTGCGCGCCGCCGGCAAGACCGAGCGAAGCTACGGCGAGCGCCAGAATGGTTTTGCGCAGACGTGATTTCATGGTTTTGTCTCCTATACCCGTTTGAGATTGGTCGCGAATTATCCGGTAATCGTATCAGGTTGTCCCGCCGTCCGCCACACCGTATGCGGAGCCACGAAAGGCGCGGAGAATGAATGCGCACACGACTCAAGCCGGGCGATACGCGAATCCGCCCTGTATATTTTTCGATTTGGTCACATCCTTTTTCCTCGGTCGGGATCGAATCATATGAGGATCGTGAATTTTGCCCGGCTCTTGTATGGAATGATTTGTGAGTCTTTGAGGGGTTTCGAGGCGAGGTTGTCATCCGGGAAATGTGCAAAGGCGAAAGCGGTATTGCTGCTGAACGATTCCTGCATTATCAGGACTGTTGATTTAGTCTCCCAACAACCGGCAATAGATTTCTCAACGGTCATACGTGGATGAAACGGCTCTCCCTCTTGCGGGTCATTGGCGACGAATGAAGAACGAAGAACCACTCCCCCCTTGAGGGGGTTGTTGAAAAAGAACCTCCTCGTTCCGAATTGACCACCGCCGTCATTCCGGCACCATTGCCGTTTCTGTTGTATGTCGGACATATATGTCCGACATATATGCGACCCTGAATTTTTCGCCATCCGACACGGGCCGCATATATGCGGCCCCTACAAAACCCTCGCATCCTCAACGCTTTGGGGAGGTTTTTCACCAACCCCGACAAGGAGGGTTCGGGGCCACAAAGCGGCCGCCTCGACTTCCGATCCGGTGAAGCGGCCTACGGCGCGTCCCAGGGGTTCACGACGTCGAGTTCGAGGCCGTCGAAATCCCGGACGTTTCTCGTCGCGATCGCAAGGTCGTGCGCCGCGGCCGTCCCCGCGATCAGCGCGTCCCCCATATCCAGCACGCGGCCCGCCCGATGCGCCCGCGCCCTCAAGGCCGCGCCCCGGGCGGCTTCGGGCCGCCCCACGGGCAGAACCCGATCCTCATATTCCGAGGTGAATGCGGACAATGTCGCGCGGATTCCCTCGCGGCGGTGGCCGGGCGGCAGCAGCGCCACGCCGAAATCCAGCTCGTGCAGTACGACGGCGGAGAGCCACAGGTCCTCAGCGCCTGCGAGGAACGCCGTCACCCGCGAATGCGGCGCGTCCCTCGTCAACTCCGAAATGACGTTGGTGTCGAGGAGGAACCCGCTCATTCGGCCTCTTCATCGGCGAAGGGGGTCTCTCTCCGGGAACTTCTCGTTGCCGGGATCTCCAGGTTCGCGCCGCGCGGCATGTTCTCGACCAGCCACTGCCCCATGGGCTTGCGGGGCGGGTTTTTCGCGTCCCACGCCTCGGCGGGCACGACCACGAAGGGCCGCCTCCTGCCGATGTGCTGCGGCCCCTCCTCCTCGGCGCGGCGCAACACTTCGGACAGACGCGCCTTGGCCTCGGCGACGGTCCAGACGCGGCGGGGTTCGGGATGTTGTTCGGCCATGGCTCCCTCAAGCGAGTAAATATAGTCTAGTATAGACCATATTATTGAGCGACGTCAAGGGAGGAAACTACCGGAAGTTCAGGAGCCTCACGTCGCCGATGAAACTTTCGAGGGATATCGATTCGGGGCGAGTATCTTCAGGGTAAGCGTTCTTCAGGCCCGCCTGTGACGAGCAGGCGGATTTTGTCGTTTACGGGTTTCCTTACGCGGGGCGTGAGGTGGAGACAGAAACCGTTTCTTATCATTGAAATGGGGCGAGACTGCCGGTTGATGAGGGGGTCGGGACTTCCCCTGAGGGGGAGTTCGTTCCGATTGATGAAGCTTGCCCTCGTGTGGTGAAGGGGATAAAACAAGCAGGACCTGAATAATAGATTTATATCACGAGGAATAGGACCCGATGAGCGAGGCGGCTGCGCGCGTCAAGATAAACAGGCTGCTCGAAGAGGCGGGCTGGCGTTTCTTCGCCGAAGACGGAAAGCCCGCCAACATCTGCCTGGAGCCGAGCGTCACCATCAAGGCGGCGGACCTTGACGCTTTGGGCGATGACTTCGAGCGAACATCCAGAGGCTTTATCGACTTTTTACTGCTCGATGAGGCGGGATTCCCCTTCATCGTCCTGGAGGCGAAGTCGGAAGATAAGGACCCGCTCGTCGGCAAGGAGCAGGCCCGAAGATACGCGCGTTCTCAGAACTGCCGCTTCGTCATTCTCTCGAACGGCAACCGTCACTACTTCTGGGATCTGGAACACGGAAACCCTCACTCCATTCCTGATTTTCCGGCGCCGGGCTCGGCATCCGCCCGCCGGGAGTTTTCCCCCAATCCGCAGGTACTAATCGACGAACGAGTCGGCGATGACTACATCGTCCTCACCCAGCGGCCGAACTACGCCAAGGAGGCCGCCTGGAAGAACGCTCACGAGCGCGAAGAATTCATCCGGGCCAACAAGCTGCGTTTTTTGCGTCCCTATCAACTGCGGGCTGTCCACGCGCTGCAAAAGGCGGTGCGAGAAGGGAGCGACCGCTTCCTGTTCGAGATGGCGACCGGCACGGGCAAGACGCTCACCGCCGCCGCCATCATCAAGCTGTTTCTGCGCACGGGCAACGCCCGCCGCGTGCTCTTCCTGGTGGACAGGCTCGAACTCGAAGAGCAGGCGTTCAAGGCCTTCAGGGAATTGCTCTCGAATGACTACGACACCGTCGTCTACAAACACAACCCCGACGACTGGCGGCGCGCCGAGATCGTCGTTACCACCGTGCAATCCTTCCAGTTCGACGACAAATACGAGCGCCTTTTTTCACCGACGGACTTCGACCTGGTGATTTCGGACGAGGCGCACCGTTCGATAAGCGGCAACGCGCGCGCGGTTTTCGATTTCTTCGTGGGCAGCAAGCTGGGCCTCACGGCGACGCCCCGCGCCTACCTCAAGAACTTCGACGAGATCGACGCGACCATACGCGACCCGCGCGCGGTGGAACGCCGCCTGCAACGAGACACCTACCACACCTTCGGCTGCGAGATCGATCGGCCCACTTTTCATTATTCGCTGCTCGACGGCGTGAGGGACGGATACCTGATCAACGCGACCGTGATGGACGCACGCACGGACGTTACCACGCAGCTTCTCTCGGAGCAGGGCTTCGTCGCCGCGTTCGCCGACGATGAGGGCGAGGAATGGGAGGAAATCTACAAGAAGCGCGAGTTCGAAAAACGCTTCTATTCCGAAGCGACCAACCAGCTTTTCTGCAAGACCTTTCTGGAGAAGGCCCTGCGCGATCCCGTGAGCGGGGAAGTTGGAAAGGCCATCGTCTTCGCCGTAAGCCAGAACCACGCGGCCAAGCTCGCGCAGATATTGAACGAGATCGCCGACAGGATGTTTCCGGGCAAGTACCAGTCCGACTTCGCCGTGCAGGTGACCTCCCAGGTCGCAGACGCCCAGCAATTCACCATCAATTTCTCGAACAACAACCTGCTCGGTTCGGCCAACTTTCTGGATGGTTACCGCACGAGCAAGGCCCGCGTCTGCGTGACGGTGGGGATGATGACGACGGGCTACGACTGCACCGACGTTTTGAACCTCGGCCTGATTCGCCCCATCTTCTCGCCCACCGATTTCGTGCAGATAAAAGGGCGCGGCACGCGCACGCACGATTTCAGGCGGGAGATCATTGACGAGCGGCTCTTGCGGGATTTTCCCGAATCGGATGAAACGAAGAAGACCACGTTCATGCTCTTCGATTTCTTCGGCAACTATGAATACTTCGAGACCGAATACGACTACGAGCAAGTGCTGAAGCTGCCGCAAAGCCGCGGGCGGGGCGGGGACGATCCCGGTGAGGGCGACGGGCCGACTCCGACAGGAGGCGTTTACGAGTATACGGGCGAGGACATTCTCGCGGGGGTAAAGGAAGTGCCCATCGGATATCGGGGCATGAAGGTCGACCGCATGCTCTTCGACAGGTTCCGCGATACCGTTCAGGGGGATGCGTCCATCGCCGCCGCCGTCCGGGCCGGTGAGTGGGAGCGCGTGCTCGACCATGTGAACCGGGAAGTGTTCGACAAGCCCGAGGATTTTTACAACCTCGACAAGCTGCGCAAGGCCGTCGACGCGGACCGCCGCCTCACCCTGCGCGAGATTCTGGAGAAAGTCTTCGGCCTCATCCCCGAGTTCAAGTCGAAGCGAGACCTGCTGGAGGAGGAATTCGCCAAATTCCTCGCCGAGCACGAAACAGATGAAGCGAGTGCCATTCCGGCGGTTCGGAATTATTTCGAGGCGTATCTCACGAGCGACAGGCTTCGATCCGTCATCGACGAGAGGCGGTACAACGAACTCGTCACGAACTCCGCTTTTTCACTCGACGACTTGCGCAACGTGCCGGAGAAGTATCGCGCTCTCATCCCGAACTACGTCAAGGATTACGTTTCTTTGAACAAGTTTGCGCCATATCCTTAGAGGAATTCCCTGCGCGATATGGCGCAGTCCGGCCGGCGTTTGATAAATGATTTGCGCCATGACATAAAGAGTGGGTCATCTCCTGCCCTCGCAGCAGGAGACGCTCATTCTCAGGGAGGTCAAACCATGAGCCGGAACACGAGCAAATCATGGGGACGCCCCGCCCGGAATGTCATGGAAGTCCCGACCGGAACTGCGAATCGAAGCACCAAGACGATATTCAGAGCGGCGGACAGGAAAATCCCTGTATCAGCGTAATTCGGGAGCGGTCGCCTTGGCGGGCGTTGAGCCGCGTCTTGGTATTTGCGGCGCGCGGCGCGTTTCCTTCTACAAAATCGTTTTTCCATTTCGGGGGGTGCGGACATGGACGCATTAGATAATGACATTGCGGCGTTCGAAAAGATGCGTGAACGCCTGGAGGCGCAACATCTGGGGAAATGGGTTGTGTTTCACCAGGAAGAGTTTATCGGAACTTTCGATAGTTTTCATGATGCGGCGCAAGTGGCGGTAAAGAAGTTCGGCGCAGGCCCTTACCTGATTCGCCAAATCGGCGCGAGGCCGCAATCTTTGCCGGCGTCGGTATTGTACAGGCCGATAGATGCTTAGCACGGATTGCGGCTTCTCCAATCGGGAGGATCTGGTCAAATACGGGCCGACACTGTTGGTGGACGTCGGCTTCGACCCGACTTTCGACCCGGGAAAAGAGGGGAGCATTCCCATCCCCTCGATTCAGCAAATCCATGCCGTCGTGGATACCGGAGCGACGATAAGCTGCATCGACAAACAACTGGCCGCCCAGTTGAAACTGCCGGTTGTGGATCGCGAAAATCTGGCTGGAATCGGCGGCGCTTACGTCGCCGATATGCACGCGGCGCAGATATATATTCCCGCGCTGGATCATATACAATACGGCTCTTTTGCCGGGGTCGACCTGGTTTCCGGCGGGCAAAGGCATTTCGCCCTGATAGGCCGGACGTTTCTCGGAAATTTTCAAATGGATTATAACGGCATCACCGGCAAGGTCGTGATTCGCGGGTAATTTCCCGAATCACGTCTGATCGATCATATCATTCCCATAGGAAGAAACCCCATTCTCGACGCCGACACCAGACGCCGCATCGACACCGCCCGCGACATCCTCGTGGGCAAGGTTCCCGACCCCAAGTCCCAGGTCGAGCAGATCACCATCGCCCTCATCTACAAGTTCATGGACGACATGGACGCGCAGATAGAGGAACTGGGCGGGGAGCGCAGCTTCTTCGGCGGGGATTTCGCCCGCTACGGGTGGCCCAAACTGACTCGCGGGGGTTTGGGCGGCTTCGAGACTCTGAACCTCTACGCCGACGCTATTACGAAAATGTCAGAAAACCCCGGAATACCGCCACTGTTTCGGGATATTTTCAAGAACGCCTTTCTGCCCTACCGAGACCCCGAAACGCTTCGAATGTTTCTCAAGGTCATCGACGAGTTCAGCTATGAGCATTCGGAAAGGCTGGGCGACGCCTTTGAATACCTGCTGTCCGTTCTCGGATCGCAGGGCGATGCCGGCCAGTTCCGCACGCCGCGCCACATCATCGACTTCATCGTCGGGATAGTGGACCCCCAAAAGGACGAGAAGATTCTCGACCCCGCCTGCGGCACCGCCGGTTTTCTCATCTCCGCCTACAAGCACGTTCTGAAGTCAAACGCGGAGGCTAACGGCGGAGGCGCCTTGACGCCAGAGGAGAGGAAGCGGCTGGCCGACAACTTGAAGGGTTACGACATTTCGCCCGACATGGTGCGCCTCTCGCTGGTGAACATGTATCTCCACGAGCTCAAGGACCCGCATATTTTCGAGTACGATACGCTCACCAGCGAGGAGCGCTGGGAAGATTTCGCAGACGTGATTCTGGCGAACCCCCCGTTCATGTCGCCCAAAGGCGGCATCCGCCCACACAACGGCTTTTCAGTCAAATCCAAACGAAGCGAAGTGCTCTTCGTGGACTACATGGCCGAGCATCTCACACCGGGGGGACGCGCGGGAATCATTGTGCCCGAGGGGATCATCTTCCAGAGCCAGAACGCTTATAAGCAGCTTCGCAAAATGCTGGTGGAGGAATGCCTAGTCGCCGTGGTCTCGCTCCCTGCGGGCGTGTTCAACCCCTATGCAGGAGTCAAGACCTCCGTTCTTATTTTGGATCGGGCACTGGCGAGGAAAACGGGCCATGTCGCTTTCTTCAAAGTGGAGAACGACGGCTTCGACCTGGGAGCGCAGCGGCGGGAGATTGATAAAAACGACCTGCCGCAGGCGAAGGCGGAAATTCTCGAATATCTGAGACGCGGGCGGGCGGGGGAATCGCTTGACGACTTCGAACCTACGTTGGGGTTAGTCGTCGAGAAGGAGAAGATTGCAGGGGGCGGGGAGTACAACCTGAGTGGGGAGAGGTATCGGGAGAATCGAGTTCTCTCAAAAACGAAATGGCCGATGGTGGAGTTAGGGGAAATTTGCGACGGTATTTTAAGCGGAGGTACGCCATCAACAAAAAATGAAGATTACTGGAATGGAGATATTCCGTGGATTACAAGCGCGGACATCGTGGACCTCAAGACCGCGATGCCCCGGAAGTACATCACAGAGAAAGCCATTAAAGAATCAGCGACTAACTTAATCCCTAAGGGGAATCTGATAGTAGTAACAAGAGTTGGACTAGGGAAGTTATTCAGGAATGACTTTGATGTTTGTATTAGCCAGGATTCCCAAGGACTAATCATAAAAGATACGATCAACGCAGACTATCTCGTGTATGTGCTTAAGGATAAAGTCGAAAATTTCAAGAAGGTTAGTCAAGGTTCAACGATTCAGGGGGTTACTAAAGGACAATTATCGGAAATCCAAATCCCCCTCCCGCCTCCTGATATTCAAAAAGAGATCATCGCTGAAATCGAGGGCTACCAGAAGGTCATCGACGGAGCGCGCGCGGTGGTTGACAACTACCGCCCGCATATAGCGATCGATCCCGAATGGCCGATGGTGGCGTTGGGGGAGGTGTGTGAAGTTAAAGGAGGAAAGAGGCTCCCAAAGGGAGAACAGTTTGCCGGTTATCCGACAAAACATCCATACATTCGCGTAAGCGATTTCCGAGATCAATCTGTTGAATTAGACAATTTGAAGTTCATCTCAGAAGAAATACATGTAAACGTTCGGCGGCAGGGTGACGGGAGTTGTTTCAGCGGTTGAGAACGTGCT
>JAPPHK010000071.1 GCA_028820795.1 Nitrospinota bacterium
GCTCCGACACCGGAATGACGATCAAAACCGCACCACATCTTGTAGTGACAGCCCCGAGGAGGGGCTGTCACTACCAAAAACCGTTCATCGTTCTTGGTCGCCTCCCTCTTTTTTCGAAACCACTCCCGGACGGAGGCGAGAGGGTGTAGCCGGACAGGCCCCTACGCGTTCGGCAGGACGGCCGCCTCCCCGGCGGCGGGATGAATTTCGGCGAAGGAATAATTCCTGCTCCGGCCATCGGCGCCTAAATCGATGATCTCGGTCTCATGGATGACCTTGTCGATCATGTCCCGGACGGGCAGGCGGGACTCGATGCCGCGCAGGTGGCCCGCGTGGGAGCGGATGGCGGGGTGTTTCGGCACGAACAGCGAGCAGCAATCCTGGTCGGGTTCGATGGAAATCTCGAACGTGCCGAGTTCTTTCGCCTGCCCGACGATCTCGTCCTTGTCCATGCCGATCAGGGGCCTCAGGATCGGCATCCGCACCGCTTCTTCTATCGCGGCCAGGTTCTGCAGGGTCTGGCTCGCGACCTGGCCCAGGCTCTCGCCGGAGACCAGGGCGCGGGCGTTTTCGAGTCCGGCTATCCGCTCGGCGATGCGCGCCATGAACCGGCGGTAGAGAACCACGCGGTATTCGGGCTGCGTAGCGAGGACGATCTCTTTTTGCAGGTTGCCGAACGGAACCATGTAGAGCCTGCTGCCCAACTGGTAGCCGTTGAGGGCGTGGGCCAGATCCTTCGCCTTCTCTGCGGATGCGCGACTCAGGTAGGGCGCGCCGTGAAAATGGATGAACACCACTTCGCAGCCGCGCTTCATGATGCGCCAGGCGGCCAGCGGAGAGTCGATGCCGCCCGAGAGGAGCGACGCCACCTTTCCGAGCGAGCCGACGGGCAGGCCGCCGGGACCCGGAATTTTCTCCGCATACACCCAGGCTTCTCGCGGGATGACTTCGACGTGCACCGTAAGCCCCGGATTCTCCAGATCGACCGGCAGGTGTCTTCTGGCCTGAATCGCAGCGCCGATAGCCCTGTCCCACTCCCGCGTGCTGACGGGCGTGGTCGGGAACGATTTCCGGGTCCGCACTCGGAAACTTCTGATTTTGAGAGGTGCGATCATATCGAGCGCCGTGTCCGCCGCCGCATCGAGGTCGAGCGGAACCCGTTGCGCCCGGGCGAAATAGGCGACGCCGAACACCTTGCCGAGCGCCTCGATGAGAGCGTGGGGGTCTTCCAGGCCGCTCGTTTCCAGAATCAGCCTTCCGGTGCGTTTTTTGACTTTCGCTTCGCAGAACATAGAGGCTGCGCGCTCGATCCTCCTGGAGAGGCGCTCGATGAATAGCGGGCGGTTCTTTCCCTTGAGTCCGATCTCATCGTAATGAATGAGGATGGAGACGTCTTTCGGCGCCTGTGGATTCACGTTGTTCTCTCCAGGAGAACAGCTTCTCCCGAGCGGACGCTCAGAAAATCTTTCGGGTCTCCCGCCACTCGACCCAGCGGATTCACGGCGCTGGCCGCACGGGGCGCATCGTCCACGCTCGCAGGCGTGCGGCCGAAAAAGATGCAGAATGCGCTTCCGGGAGGCCAATAGGCGATCTCCCCGACTTCCATCTCCTCGCGCGCGGAGGCTTCCAGCGGCGCCTCAACGGGGACCTGAAAATAGATTTCCTCGCCCCATACGTTCGCCGCGCCCCTGATCGGCAAAGCCCCCCACAAGGCGTCCGCGGTTTCGCTCTCCGTGAGTTCCGCTTCGGTGCTTACGTTTCCGGCGGTGATTCGAATTTTTCTGCTCAATACCACAACTCCCCTCATGGTTGGATAATCGCCTTGTTTCTGGCAACATAGCCGAGCTTCGTCTTGAGGAAAAGGGGCGTTTTATCGCCTTGACACCCACGAGCCTCCCCAATAGATTGATTTGTTCTTGAGATCGGCTATCGGGGAGAATGTTCAGGAGAAGGAATCCCCCGTTCCAGAAGATGTGTTTGCAGTTCGGAGGTGGAATGAAATTTTCTGAGATTGCGGATTCAATCGCTTCCGAGATGAAGGAAGTGGAAGAAGCGATACACGCGAATTTCCATTCGGACGTCGTCCTGATACCCGATGTGAGTGATTATCTCATCGGCTCCGGCGGAAAGAGGATACGCCCGATGCTTCTGGTGCTCGTCGCCAAGGCGTGCGGCTACCAGGGTCCGCGCGCCACGACGATGGGCTGCGTCGTGGAGTACATCCACACGGCCACGCTCCTGCACGACGACGTGGTGGATGACGCGCAGATGAGGCGGGGCAACCCGTCCGCCAACGCGAAATGGAACAACGAGACGAGCGTCCTGGTGGGCGATTTCCTCTTCGCCAAGAGTTTCTCGCTCATGGCCGCGGACGCCGATTTGCGGATTATCAAGACGATGAGCGAGGCCTGCACCCTGCTCTCCGAGGGGGAAGTGCTCCAGTTGGTCAACATGTACAACTTGAAGCTCACCGAAGAGGAATACCTCGACGTCATCTACCGCAAGACGGCGGCCCTCATCGCAGCGAGTTGCCGCGTCGGCGCCCTGATCCCGGACGGCCCGCCCACGATCGTGAACGCGCTCTACCAGTTCGGCGTCCAGATCGGGTACGCCTTTCAACTCGTCGATGACGCCCTCGACTACATGGGCGATGCGCAGAGGATCGGAAAATCCGTTGGCGAAGACCTGCGCGAGGGGAACGTGACGCTGCCTCTGCTCCGGGTCTGCGCCCGGGCCACGGAGGCCGAATTCGAGAGGTTGAACCATCTGGTGGTTCACGCGGACGAGATTCGGGCGGAAGATATGGACGACGTACTCGAATTGATGAACAAATACGGCGCGGTGAACTACACACTGGACAGGGCGCGGGGATACGTGGAGGCGGGTAAGGCGGCTCTCTCCATACTGCCGGATTCCTATCATGTCGACATGTTGCGCGACGTCGCCGACTACATTGTCGATCGGGACAATTAGCCTTCCGCAGGTCTGCTTCTTGCGACAGATTCAGCATTTCATTCTGGCTTCGGGTTCCCCGCGCAGAAGACGGCTCCTGGAAGATGCGGGCCTTGTTTTTGACGTAGTACTGGCGCCCCCTGAAGTGGAGGAGGGCGTCGCGCCGGGGCTCGAGGCCGAAGCCGAGGCCATGCGCCGCGCCTCGGCGAAAGCGGATTACGTGGAGAAGATGAATCAGGGCGCATTCGTGCTCGGAGCCGATACGGTGGTCGTCCTGGAGGGAGAAATCCTGGGGAAGCCGTCGAGTGCGGAGGACGCCTCGCGTATGCTGGGGCTGCTTTCCGGGCGAACGCATGAGGTGATCACCGCGTTCGCTCTCCTGGGAGCGGATTCCCGCCGGGAGGAGGCGGTCACGACGAAGGTGTCCTTACGTGCGGTTGACGGAGAAACCATCGGGCGCTACGTGGAAAGCGGCGAACCCATGGACAAGGCGGGCGCATACGCCATTCAGGGGTTGGGCGGCAGCCTCGTGGACAGGGTGGAGGGAAGTTACACCAACGTCGTGGGCCTGCCCGTCGCGGAAGTATTGAACGCCCTCATGAGGTGCGGCGTCGTGACGGACGCGCCTCTTCACTCGGCTATTTAACAAACGGGGATGAAAAATGCGTCTGGCTGATCGGATGAAGCTGCTCAAAACGGAAAGCGCGTTCGTGGTTCTCGCCAAGGCGAGTGAAATGGAGCGGGGGGGCCGGGACATCATCCACCTGGAGATCGGCGATACCGATTTCGACACGCCCGCGAGCATCGTGGAGGAAGCGTATGCGCAGCTCAAGGCGGGAAAGACGCACTATTGCCCCTCCGCCGGCGTGCTGGAGTTGCGTGAAGCGGCGTGCGAATGGCTCAGGCGCGATGGACGCGGGGATTATTCGCCGAACGAGATCGTGGTCGGTCCGGGAGGAAAGCCGTTTCTGTACTACACCATCATGGCCACGGCGGGGCCGGGCGATGAGGTGATTTACCCGGACCCGGGTTTTCCGGTCTATGAGTCCGTGGCGCTCTACGCGGGTGCGAAGCCCGTTCCGCTGCCGATACTGGAGGAGAACAACTTCCGCTTCACGCCGGACGACCTGCGCGAGCGCGTCACCGAGAAGACCCGCCTCCTCATCCTGAACTACCCGCACAACCCAACCGGCGGGACGCTGACGAGGAACGAACTCGAGGCCATCGCGGAGATCGCCGTTGAGAACGACATCATCGTACTGTCCGACGAGGTGTACGCCCACATGCTCTTCGAGGGAGAACACGTCTCCCTGGGCACGCTGCCGGGGATGCGCGAGCGCACCATCATGCTCG
>JAPPHK010000132.1 GCA_028820795.1 Nitrospinota bacterium
CGGTCGCCTTCACGGCGGACTACATGAAGCGCCTCGGCAAGATCAAGGGCAAGGTCCCCTCGTACGAGACCATCGTCGACACCAGCGTGACGAAGGCCGCGCTCGCCAAGGCCGGAAAAATTTAGGGTTTCATCGCGCAAAGGATCGGGGCCGTCGCGCTTACAAGTGCGGCGGCCCTTTTCTTTTGATGACGGGAGAGGAGTCGTGACGTGAAGATCGCACCCCGGCCCGGCCCACATGCCTCACCCGGCCCGCCATGCCCGTAACCGTTGATGGCGCCAAGCCCAAGGCGTGGGAGCAGCAGGTGAAGTCTTTCGTCAGAAAGCGCTACGCCCATCTCGCCGAGGCGGATGCGTTCCCCGAAGGCGGCGCGGACAGGGCGCGAGGGGCGGGCTATCCCGCGCGCTTTATCGACGGCCTTCCCGGACGCGTGGCTTCCTCCTATTGCGGTTGCGGGTACCTGCTCGATGGCGTCGATCTCGGGGGTGTGCGGGCGGCCGTCGAGTTGGGATGCGGCGCAGGACTGGACGCTCGTCTCCTGAGCGAGAGGCTGGGTGCGGAAGCAAGGCTGTACGCGATGGATTTCGCGCCCCGGATGCTTCATCGCGCACGCGAGGCGTTCGAGGGCTCCCGTGGCGGCGCGCACTTGCATCTGCTGGCCGGGGACATGGAGAACATCCCGCTCGCGGACGGCGTCGCCGATATCGTGTTGGCCAACGCCTCGTTCAACCTCACGGTGGATAAGCGACGGGCGCTCTGCGAGGCGCACAGGATACTGAAGCCGGGCGGGCGTCTCGCGGCCCGCGAACTGATACGGGAGGGTGAACTGCCGGTCGAGATCGCCCGGGACCCCCAGGCATGGAACGCCTCGCTCGGCGGTGTTGTTGAGGAGGCCGAATGGGAGTCTCTGCTGGCGGGCGCGGGGTTTTGTGATATTGATGTTTCCGGCCATGCTCCGTTTCGCCCGGTGGTTTCGGTCCGCATCCATGCCCGCAAGGCTGTTTGGAGAAAAGGAAATTGAGTGAATCCTCCGCCGACGCCCTCACGCAAGAAGCCCTCTCGCACTGGTACGTCCGCCTCCTGGCGAACGGCGTCACCTACATCGACGCTTCCGAAGTGATCCCCAGGGTAACTTCCTGGCACGCATGGTGCCGCCTCTGGATGGAGCGCGCGGCGATTCGCGAGCGCGAAGCCCGCGAGATGGAAGAAGCGGGCAGAAATCTTAGCGCCGCCGAGGCCTACATGCGGGCCTCTCTCGCCTACCATTTCGCCCAGTTCGTCTATCACGAAGACCTGGAACTCAAGGCGGAGGCGCAGAAAAGAAAAGTGGCGGCCTATCTGCGCGCAGCACCACACCTGGAGCCGCCCGCCGAGCGGGTGGAAATCCCCTGGCCGGGCGGGAGAATCCTGCCGGGCTGCCTGCGGATTCCGGAGGGGGCGAAAGGCGAGGGCGGAGCGCCGTGCGTCGTCCTGATCGCGGGCCTCGATTCCACGAAAGAGGAGTTTTTTACGCTCGAAGAGGTACTCCACAGCCGGGGGCTGGCGACTTTCGCCTTCGACGGCCCGGCCCAGGGCGAAAACGCCGACATGCAGTTGCGGCCCGATTTCGAGGGCGTGGTCTCGGTCGTCATGGATCACCTGGTGGAAGACGCGCGGCTGGACCCGTCGCGCATCGGCGCCCTGGGGGTAAGCCTGGGCGGCTACTACGCGCCCCGCAGCCTCGCCTTCGAGCCCCGCCTGAAAGCGGGGGTCGGCGTATGCGGGCCATACGACATGGTGGAGATATGGGAGGGTTTGCCCGCGCTGACCCGCCAGGGGGTTTGCGTCTCCTTTCAGACGGATGATGAGGAACAAGGCGCGCTCAAGTCGCAGGAGATATCCCTGCGCGGGTGTCTGAACGGGCTGGATCGGCCCTTGCTGATCATTCACGGCGAGAAAGACAGGCTGTGCCCCGTCGAACAGGCCCGCAAGATAGCGGCGGAGGCGGGCGATGCGTGTGAACTCGTGGTGTATCCGGAAGGCGTCCACGTGTGCAACAACATTCCCTTCCTGTGGCGTCCACTGGCCGCCGACTGGCTCGCCGGCAAACTGGAAGTGATTGGCCGAGGAAATGGAGCGCGGCGCCGTCCGCCTCTTGACTCCTGATGCGAGTCGGGTAAACTTTTTCGGTTGTATGCGGGAATAGCTCAGTGGTAGAGCACAACGTTGCCAACGTTGGGGTCGCGGGTTCAAATCCCGTTTCCCGCTCCAATATCCATCACCTGGCGGGGGTCGCGCGTGCGATCCCCGCTATTTCATGGGTGAATAATCCACTGGATACCAGATTTCGGAAGTCTCGCTCCTGAGATAGGACTTGTAGCCGCTCTCCCAGTTTGGGAGATTTTCCACCTCCTTTTGCACCTCGGCCCAGTGGTTCATGTCCCGGTAGGGCCAGATGTGCAAAAACTCGTTCAGTATGCCGGATTCGAACTCTCCCGCCGGGTTGGCGAGCGCCGCCGCCAGGGGAGAGAGGCGCTCCCTTTCGGGGAGATTCTTCTCCCACGCCGCGCAGATGTCCCGCATCTTGCCCGTGACGATCACGTCGCTCCTGATCTCGTACACGCCACCCATCTCGCCCGTCCGTGGCTTGGGGAGAAACGGCGCCGCCCGCATGATGCGCGTCTGCTGGTAGAGGATATTCTCCACCTTGAGGGGCGGCCACCACGGCTGGGCGAGGGCTTCGGCGCGCGCCGCCTCCCGGTGGGCGGAATTCTCGTATTCCCAGATGTGGAGAATCCGGTTCAGCCCACCGATGGCGGAGATGAAAAAACCGATGCACGGGGATATGGCGGTTCGCTTCTCGATTATCCTGCCGAAATCCTCCACGCCTTCCGAGGCGAAACCTGAGGGGAACGTGTAAGCGCGAACTTCGTAGATCATTGGTGCATTTACTCCAGGATTTTGGTGAGCAGGCCCCTAGCGCAAAGAACGTCGGAAGGAAACCTCGCATCACGAGATGACGAAATGTGGAAAAGCAATATACTTGACGCACACCATTCCGTGAAGCATCTTGTTTCGTTGTAGGCGTCACGACGGATATGCGTCAAACGGATGTAGACGCCGGTATGCCTCCGGATTTTGCTCGTTTCACGAGATGGAGCAGGCTTACCGACTGCTGAAGCATAAAGGAAACCATTGTGACGGACGACACCCCGCGCTGGCGATACCGATTCGACAACTACAAGCGCGCTTTTTCCTTGCTGCGCGAAGCCATCGAAATGATGGAGGAAAGAGAGCCGAGCCAACTTGAAAAAGAGGGGATCATCCAGCGATTCGAATACACTACCGGTCTCGCCTTGAACCTCATGAAGGATTATCTGGAGAGTGAAAACTTCGTCTTTGAGCAAGTGACTCCCAGGGCTGTCATACGCATGGCCTTCGAGGCGAATTTGCTGGAGGATGGACAGACGTGGATGGACGCTCTGGATGCGCGCAACAAGATGTCGCACAACTACGATCTGAAAAGTTTCGAGGCCGTCATCGAGGAGGTCAGGAAACACTACCTTCGCGCATTCAACGCCTTGCACGCGAAATTTATTGAAAAAAGCGGGGAGCAGCCATGAATCACGGACTCTCGGACCGCCAACTCATGGTTTTGAAAGAGATTCTCTCGTTATACGCCGAGGAGATTGCCTCGGTCGATTTGTTCGGTTCTCGGGCCACGGGCGACTATCGCCCCAATTCGGACGTTGATCTGGTTGTGCGAGGCACCATCAAGGAAAAGCAGATCGATCGGCTCTGGCCCATGTTCCACGAGAGCAATCTGCCGTTCAGCGTGGACGTGAAGAGTTACGAGCTGACGACCTATCCGCCGCTCAAGGCGCATATCGACAAGGTCTGCAAGCCCCTCTTCACTCGGCAGGACTTAATAGCCGTGACTGGAAAATCCGAGATTTCGGGAGTGTAGGGCGAGGCGAGATCAACCGCTTTCGGATTCTTTTCATTCATAAAACTTTCTTGCGTAAATGGAGGCGGAACATGGACAGGGCGGTATGGGCGATCATCTACGATCTGCCCGAGGAAGGCCGTGATGAATACATGCAGTGGTTTCACGAGGCGCACATCCCCGAAAAACTGTCGCGTCCGGGATACGTCTGGGCGGCGCACTATGCGGTGAAACACCCGGGGAAACGTTTCGAGGAAATAGCGGCGCGTCTGAACCGCACCGACGATCCGGAACTCGCCTCGGGCGCGGGGTTCATCGCGCTCTTCGGCGGGGAGACCACCCGCGTTTTCTACGACCCCAGTCCGGCGCAGC
>JAPPHK010000138.1:0-2640 GCA_028820795.1 Nitrospinota bacterium
GAGCACGGCCGTCTACGCCCAAACCGACGGCCGCCGGGTGGACGAGGAATCGCCCACGCAGCCGACCCATTACTCCGGCCGCATCCTGCTCGAAGGCGAGTGCGCCTTGCTGGAGAGCGGCCACCCCGCCACAATCCTCCGTCTTTCAGGCATTTACGGCCCCGGCCGCACGCGCCTGATAGATTCCGTCCGGGCGGGCAAGGCCGAAGTCCAAGGGGGCCCGCCTCGCTACACGAACCGGATCCACCGCGACGACTGCGCGGGCGCGCTGGCCCACCTCATGAAGATGGACGCGCCGGACGAGATATACGTCGGCGTCGACGACGACCCCGCCGACCGGCGTAAAGTGTTGATTTGGCTGGCGGATCGGCTGGGCGTCCCGCAGCCGCGCGAAACCGGGGCCGCTGAGACTCCCTCCGCGCGCGCGGCGACGAACAAGAGATGCTCGAACGCGAGGCTCAAGGCGACGGGTTATCGTTTTCTCCACCCGTCTTACCGGGAGGGCTACGCCGAGATGATCGCAGAGTTGGAAAACACGTAACTGCCAGAACAATCAACTGTTTAGCAAGAACCGCAAATCCTTCCTCAGCTTCTCCAGGGATTCCGCGTCGTTGCTGTGGTAATAGCCCCGTATGGTGAAATTCCTGTCGATGAGCACGAAACGCGAGCTGTGGGAAATCTGGATTCCCGGCTTGTCCGCCCCGTCTTCGTGCCCGGGATGATGGGCGTGCGCACTGGGCAGAAGGACTCGGAAAGCCCGTTCGTAGGCGGTATCAGAAGGCAGCATGGCTTGTCTGGTCGCATAGCTCAGACGGAAGCCCTTGAGCGCCAAGTCCTTGATTTCCTTCTCTTTACCCGTGAGGAAAAACCACCGCGCCCTGTCCGCGCCGAACTTGCGCGCATACGCCGAAAGAAGCGCCCCCTCGTCATGCTTGGGATCCGTGGTGATGGATATCTGCCGGAAATCCTCGTGCGCGGCGAAAGCCCGCTGAAGCCGCCTCATCTCGGAAGTCTGCAAGGGGCAGGTATCCTCACAGCGCGTGTAGATGAAGTCCGCCACCCAGACTTTTCCCTTGAGACGCTCCCTCGCGAACGCCCGGCCGGATGCGTCAACCAATGCAAAATCAGGGAGTTGCGAGTAGACGGGCAGGCTCTCGAAAAGGCTTCGCTCGAGCCAGCGCCAGGCGGGCGCGCCCGCGAGGCCGACGAGAACGCCCAGGGTCAACACCAGAATCATGCGCCGCGCCATAAAAGTCTCTCCCGAGAAAACCCCCGTGAAATCAGGACCTTGCGCCCGCCCGTATTCTTACAACACGCGCGCGCCGGTGCAAAGCGGGCCCGGGGGAATATCACTCTCCGCGACTCCCCGCAAATCCGCGCATTTGCCGTCATCGAGGGGCGCGCGGGCCGTGGCAGAATACCCCTGCGTTGCGCTGCAACTGCGCCATTTCCCAAGAAAATATTTTGCGGTTATTTATCGAATAACCCCGTGAATTTATCTTATTTTATCGAATTTTTCAGAAATTCCTTATCTTCGAACGAAGCGGTCCGCTTCACCAGCATACACGCGATATCCTCCTATTCCCCTACCGCAAATGCGGGGAATTGCGCGCGCTGCCCTCCACCCTCATCCCGTTCAGGCGCTCGCGCGCCGTACCGAGGAAGCGAAACCGGACTTCTCCGGGAGGGGAAATCCCGATGCGCGCCAACCCTTCAGAATACTTCCGCTCACCTCCTCTATCCCGACCGCAAATGCGGGGAATTGTGGATCCGATGAATCCCGATCATGGACAGGTTGGGGGATTCACGGCAGGGGGGATGAGGAGTTCGGAGGGAGAAATGCTTCACTCGATCCGCTCGCCCTCCCCCGGCGTAAGAACCAACTCCCCTGTCCCCCCTTGCGTGGGTTGTTGAAAAAATCCACAAAGGGGATGGTGCACTCCTCCCAACCGAGAGTGTTTATCGTCATTCCGGCGAAAGCCGGAATCCATTTTATGTCTTTCGCCTTTCGTCGGGATTCCCGCGCATTGCGAGAATTGTAATGCCGCCGTGAATTCACCCGCATCCGCAAATGGATTCCGCAGCCCCTCCCTCCTCATTCGGGACTGACGCCGGAATGACGGTAATCTGCGATTCGGAGTTGTAGGGACAGGCCCTCCACGGGGCTGTCCCACAGGTCGTGGCCTCGGACAGGCCCCTACGCCTGTCCCGGGGAGTCGGTCCCAACCGAAGAGGGAGGGACCGCCGCAGAAGGCAGGGCGGACACATCGGTCCGCCCCTACAACCCCATCGCGTATTGCGTAGGGGAGGACCTGCGTGTCCTCCCGTCCCCTCGGGAGGGTCGCTCCCGACCGAGGAGGGAGGGAGCGAGATCACCCGCGGATGCGGCCGGAGTCTCTAGCGGGAGAGAAATTCATTCCCCCTCCACTGTCGATATTACCCCCACCTGAAGGTTGTTAAGAAAGCCCCTGGCAAGGTGGTCGGGATGTGTAGGGGGCCCTTGCAACCGAAACGACAAAATGACACCTGTAGGGGCGCTTCGTGAAGCGCCCCGCCCCCGGGGGGGGGGGGGGGGGGGGGCGGACAAAGCCCGAAAACAAACAAAAAACCGAGGGAGGGGGGCCCCCCGGGGGCGGGTTT
>JAPPHK010000138.1:2650-4293 GCA_028820795.1 Nitrospinota bacterium
TTGTGTGGGGCCCCCTCAAACAAAAAAAAAAAAATCCCCCCGTTGGGGGGCGTTTCCTCCCCCCCCCCTCCCCCGGGGGCCGTTCGCGAACGGCCCTACAATCGAGATAACGCACCGTCATTCCGGTGTCGGAGCCGACCGAGGAGAGAGGTTTCGCCGGAATGACGACGGTGGTCGGTTCCGACCGATGAGGATGGAATCGACCAAGCGAACCCAGGACTTTTTCAACAGCCCCCTTGCGAGGGGGGGTAGAAGCGATGTCCCCTCAGGCGAGGCTCTTTCAACAGCTCTGACGAATGAGTGGCTGACGCGACCGGGAGGCGCGGCGCGGGTCGGCCCTAATGGGGTTTACGCGCCAGGAAACAGTACAGCGGCGTGAAGATGCCCGATTTGCCGCCTGCGACATAGGCGTCCGCGGTCCGGTCCAGGAGCCGGACGACTTCCGCGGAACCCTTCGGAAACAATCGAACCACCTCGGCCAGCTTCGATCCCGCGAGGAACGCCTTGCGGCCCTGCGGAAGCCTGCGCAAGGCGTTGCCCAGCGTCCCGTGCCGACTCTCCATGGGTTGATACCATGGCGTGGACGGTCCCTCCTGGACGTCCCGGTCCATCCCCTCGATGACTTCGAATCCCGCCGCTTCGAGCGCCCGGTTCACTTCCCCGAACGTCGCGACCTCCTTGAGCGCAATGCCGCGCATGAGCTCGCGCTTGATGGCGCGGTGCCGGCCGTCGTTCGGGTCGAACTCGTCCGTCAGGCACATCTCCTGCCCCCAGAACAGGGCGCCGGGTTTCAGCACGCGGAATATCTCCGCGAACGCGCGCCCCTTGTCCGGCGCATGGCACGTCGACTCGATGGCGTAACCCCGGTCGAACGCCCCATCCCCGATGGCGCTCATGTCCATGAAGCTGCACGCCTCGTAGTCGATCATGTGGCCGAGCCCCGCCTCTTCGTTCAGCCTCTTCGCCCTTTCCAGCTGGATTTTGTTGATGTTGATCCCGACGACCCGGACACCCGCCTCCCGGGCGACGCGGCGCATCGGGCCGCCGATTCCGCAACCGACGTCGACCACCGTCATGCCCTCCCGCAACTCCAGTTTGTCGATCATCAACCGCTGGTGCCGGATTTTGGAATCCTCCAGACTCTCATGCGGCGAGAGGGGCGCGAAGTGCAGGGATTCGCCCCAACCCCACACCATGAACCCGCTGCAAAGGTCGTAGTAGGCCTTCACCGTTTCGGTGTGGTCGTACCCGCTCGCGCCGTCGGCCTCCGCCATCGCCCGGTCGATCCAGCCCTCGAAGTCATGCACGCGGCGGGAGACGTCCCCCTCCCGGTACGCATCCTTGAGTTCTTTCGATAGCTTACCGATGTCCATGGCGTTGCGTGTCCCTTTCCTCTTCGTCCACCCCTTCGTCGGGGGGGCATCGCCTTTACCCCCCTGTCAAGGGGGGGTGGTTTTGTAGGGGTCGCATATGGGGCTGTTGAAAAAGTCCTCTCTGCCTCATCCTGAGTAGCGGCGAAGCCGCGTATCGAAGGATGCCCTCTCGCCCGGCGCGAGGCGTTCGACTGCCCTCGCCCTTCGATACGCCGCCTCCGGCGGCTACTCAGGGTGAGGGCGATACGGCGGCGAAGTGGGGCGAGAAGA
>JAPPHK010000107.1 GCA_028820795.1 Nitrospinota bacterium
GGCGGTCCTTGCCGCTCAGGTTCGCCGCGGGCCTCTCCCCCATCGACGCTCCTCCAGATTCGTCGGGCGGGTAATTGCGTTGTTTTGTGGGCGAGAATGCAAAGACCTTATCATATATTTCATGGGGGAAATCAAACGCGCCTCCTGATGCTTCGGAACCCAGAATGTCTTTTTTGACTTTGATTTATTTCGCTAAAGGCCACTAAAATTGGCTTCATCGACTTCCACAGAACCGCTCATCAATTCGACATCGCCTTCAATCGAGCTCTCATGAATCTTCTGACCCATCTTCCAAGCAGTTTTTTGTGTAACGCCCAAATCACTATGTAACTTCATGCTTGGAGCCGCTTGAGACTCGTGGACATAAGGTATATTGCGACAATTCACTTTTGAAATTGTATATCAATTGACGAATATTCGCATAACTAACCCCTTGACACGGAAGATCAGATGCGGAGAATAGTTAAGGGGCTTGATATGAAACGGCTCATATTTCAGGATTTGGTAGAGTGAATGAAGAAGAAAAATGAGTATTATACAAGAATCTAAAGTAGATCCTCTCTTAGATGGATTCTTCACGACTCCAGAAGTAGTTCGCTTGATGAAAAAAAGCCGCTCAGTCGTAACTGGCTGGCTAGATGGATATTACAATAGCCAGAGTGGACCAATTATAGAGCGTGATTTTAAGGGAACACACACGATTAGTTTTCTCGATTTGATGGAAATCAGATTTATAAAATATTTTCGCGGTCAAGGTGTGTCTATGCAAACCTTACGGAAAGCATCAGAGAAGGCTCGTGAACAATGGGGAGTTACCCACCCATTAGCCATGTCGGATGAAAAATATTTAACAGATCGAAAAAACATATTTGCTCAAATTGCGGAACAAGAAGATGATGAAATTACCTATAATTTGGTTACAGGCCAGCATGAAATGTGGGTGATAATAGAGAAGTATATCGCCAAAGACATTGTCTTTGATCCAAGCGAATATCATGCAAAATCATGGAAGCCCCTACCAAACGTATGTCCAGATGTAATTATTGATCCTAGGATTGCGTTCGGCCGAGCTACAGTAGAAAACTACCGGGTTCCTACATCTGTCCTTTTTTCTCAATACAAAGCTGAGAAAAAAAATATGGATATTGTTGCTGATTGGTTTAATGTCCCGGTTGAGGCGGTTGAAACATCAATTAGGTATGAGTTGGAATTATCTACTTGAAGATCCGCGTAGACGAACATATCTCCCCTAGGATAGTTGCGGAAGTCAAAAACAAATCATTGAGCCCAGGTTGGGAATTAACTTCCATATATGATGTGGATGAAGGTGGGGTTTCGGATGTGCACTGGGTAACATCTTTTCGTCTTTCTGGTGGGGATGCGATTATTTCTGCAGATGCTGATTTTCACAAAAAACCCCCACAAATTGAAGCTATTTCAAGAACTGGACTTAAGGTGATTTGTTTGCCTGGAAAATTTGGGCAAGCAAAAATAGATGTGCAAATCGATTATATCTTAACTTGGTGGCATAGTATTGAATCTACTTTGAGAAAGATGGGCTCAGGAGAGTATTACAAAACATTCTGGAAGACTAAGAAACCTCTTAATCTAAAAAAGATGCAAATTCGTATAGCAGAAGATATCGTATGAATACCTAGTTACGTATCTAATTTCTAGTATAAATCCCCGAAACGCTGCTTGCGCAACCTGGCATTCAACCCCTTTGGTTCAGGAGGGTCCCTTGAAGATAGACCGGTTCGACCACATGGTGTTCACCGTGCGCGACGTGGGGCGCACGTGCGAGTTTTATTCCCGCGTTCTCGGCATGGAGGTCATCACCTTCGAAGGGGGCCGCCGCGCGCTCGGGTTCGGGAACCAGAAAATCAACCTCCATCAGGCCGGCGCGGAGTTCGAACCCAAGGCCGACCCGCCCGTTCCGGGTTCCGAGGACGTGTGCCTGATCACGAAAACGGATCTGGAAGAAGCGATGGCGCACGTCGAAAGCTGCGGTGTGGAGATCATCGAAGGCCCGAGTGACAAGAGCGGCGCGACGGGGCCGATACGTTCTTTTTATTTTCGCGATCCGGACGGCAACCTGATCGAAGTGTCCAACTACCCGGGGGAGACGGGATAACCCCCGTATTCCTCGCCTTAGGGGGTTGTTGCCGCCCCAACCGAGAGTGTTCACCGTAGGGACAGGCCTCCGTGCCTGTCCTGACAAAGGACAACCACGGAGGGTAGGACAGGCACGGAGGCCCCGGACAACCCTTCTGGGTTGTCCTGCTACAAAACCATCGCGCCCACCTGCCGATCTTGTAGGGGCGGACCTGTGTGTCCGCCCGATTGGCCAGAAAGAACGGGGGAGGAGTGTAGGGTCGGACATATATGTCCGACATACCATGCGACCCGTCCGGTGCGCGGTATGTGGGCCGCATATATGCGGCCCCTACACGCCTGTTCGCAACCCGGTCCAATAGGGGGTTTTTCAACAACCCCCTACCGAAACAGCTCGATTTCCGCCTCCGTCTCTCCGTGGTAGACGGCCTTCGCCTTGAGCAGGTCCTCGAGCACCAGCTTCTTGTCGCGCGGGTTCCTCAAGAGATAGGCGGGGTGGTACGTCGAGAGGCAGGGGATTCCCTGGTAGCGCCCGAACTTGCCCCTGAGCCTGCCGATGGGCGTCTTCGTCTGGAGCAGCCACTGCGCGGCGAATTTGCCCAAAGCCAGGATGAGCCGGGGCCGGATGATGGCGAGTTGCTTGTGGAGATAGGGTTCGCAGCAGTCGATCTCGTCCGGCTCGGGGTTGCGGTTGCCCGGCGGACGGCACTTGAGGATGTTGCAGATGTAGACCTCCTGGCGCGGGACTTCGATGACGTTTTCGATCATTTTCGTCAGCATCTGGCCCGCCCGGCCCACGAAGGGAATCCCCTCCGCGTCCTCGTTCGCCCCGGGCGCTTCGCCGACGATGACGAGGTTCGCCGCCGGGTTCCCCACCCCGAACACGAGGTTCGTGCGGCCCGGCCCCAGCTTGCACCGCAGACAACCGTCCACGGCGGCTTGAAGCCCGTCGAGCGTCATCTCCGCATCCGGGTCGAAGGGAAGCGGCGACGGCTCGGGGCCGGGGTCTCTGCGCTTCGCCATCGGGGCCAGGGTGGGTGCGGATACCCGCGCCGCCTCGGGGATCAGCGTATGCTGCTCGGGCGCGGGCGTGGCCTCGGGTTCGGGCGCTCGTGCGGGTGGGGCCGTCGCGGGTCGCGCCACCTCGGCAACCGCCTCCGGGCGGGCCCCAAGGCTCACGTAGGAGATGCCGGCGGCCTTCTGGCTTCTCAAGTGTCCGAGTAGTTCTCTGGCCAGTTGTGCGCGGTTCATCGTCTGGGACCGGTGGGCGCGTCGGAATAGATTAGGTGCTTATGTTTTGCCACATTTTGGCGAGGCGGTCGAGGATGCGCCCGGCCAGCACCCCTTTTTCGAGCACGGGGAGCTCTTCGGTCTCGCTTTCGTCGATGATCCAGGCGCGCGAGGCGTCCGCGCCCATCGCGTCCTCATCCCCCGAGACCCTGTTCGCCACGATGAGGTCGAGTCCCTTTCGCGCGAGCTTCTCCTTCGCGCGCTCGATCACCTCTTCCGTTTCGGCGGCGAAGCCGACCAGTATTCTGTTTCCCTTTCGCGTCCCGAGTTCGACGAGTATGTCCGTCGTCCGTTCGAGTTCGACCGTGAGAAGCCCGTCGCCCTTTTTGCGCTTTCGGGCCGAGGGGTCGGCCGGGCGGTAGTCCGCCACGGCGGCGGCCATGACGAGGGCGTGGGCGTCGGCCCATTCGTTCTTCAGCGCATCGTACATTTGGGCGGCCGATTCCACGCGCACGACGCGCACCCCCGAAGGGTCTGCGAGAGCGGCGGGACCGCTCACGAGTACGGCGTCCGCTCCGCGCCTCGCGGCCTCTGCCGCCAGGGCGAAGCCCATCTTGCCGCTCGAGCGGTTCGAGAGATAACGCACCGCGTCCCACCTCTCCCGCGTGGGACCTGCGGTGACCACGAGCTTCATGCCCGAAAGATCGGGATTCGGGATGAGGATGCGGCGCGCGGCCAGAAGAATCTCCCCCGGCTCGGGCATGCGCCCCCGGCCGGTTCCCTCTTCCGCGGGGGGGGGGCGGGCCCCCCCCCGGGCCCGGGCCGCCGGGGCCCCCCCCCGGCCCGGGGCGGGGGGGGGGGGGTCGGGGGGGGGGGGCCCCCCCCGCGGGGGGGGGGGGGGGGG
>JAPPHK010000079.1:0-34507 GCA_028820795.1 Nitrospinota bacterium
CGCCGCGTTGGAAAGCTTTTCTCCGGACTTCCGGTTTACAGCTTCCGGTGGAAGGAAACCGGCGAAGCGGCGTTCGGAGTTCTCGCCGACGAGGTTGCAGAGGTTATACCCGAGGCGGTATCGCAAAGTCCCGACGGCTACTTGCTCGTCGACTACGGAAAACTGGCGGCGTAGAATGGGTTTTTCGTACAACACGAATTGCCCACTTTAAGGAGACCCTCAATGGCACTCAACGAAGCAGAATGGGCTGCGGCACTGCGCCTCGCGCAGATGGGAATCATGCTTCCCGACGATCCCGGACAGGCGGCGGAGATGATTGCGCAGGCGGAGCAGGCGGGGGCGCAGCCGGCGCAAGAAGCTCCATTCGTCCCCGCTCCGCCGCAACAGCAGGTACCTGGAACGCCCGGAATTAACCCGTTCGAGCCCTCGCCTACGGCAATGCCTTCGCCTTCGCTGCCTGCGGAGGGGATGGGAATTCCGCAGGAACTGCCGGGATACGAACCGACGCCGCAGGAACAGGAAGCTGCTGCAGCGTTTCAGCGTGAGTCGGAACTGGATGCGTTTATGAAAGCGCTTGGGACGACGCTTCCACCGAAGTCAGGCGCAGTTCCCGCGCCGCGTGCGCCCGCACCAGGCAACCTCGGCTTCCGTCCGCAGGACTCGATTCGCGAAGCAATTTTACCCTTCATTACCGGCCAAGACGTACCCGCGCCGCAGCAACTGCCGTCGCTTCAGCAACTGGCCTTCGGGAGATAGCCTATGGCCTTCGGTCAATACGCAATGCCGCAGGAAGAGGAGAACTCCGGCGGCGTGTTTGAGCGGCTTTTGTCGCATAACGCCGGAATACTCGACCGCCCGGAGACGAAAGCGGCGCTCGCGCAGTTCGGCATTTCGATGCTGCAGGGACGGCCTTTCGGCCACGCGGTAGGCGACGCCGCTGGAGCGGTCGGACGGCATCACCAGCAGCAACGGCAGGACGAACAGCAGCGGATCGCCAACGAGCGAAAGCAGGCTGAACTGGACCTGCGGCGGCAGGAAGTCGAAACCGCTGCACGCCAGGGCGATGAGCGACTTGCGACTGATCGTCTGCGGGCGGAGCAGGCTGGAGCGTACCAGCAAGGTATGCTCGAGAGTTCGGCGGCGGACAGGGCGTTGCGTCAGCAGCAATTCACCGAACTCTCCGCCTACCAACAGGCGCATTTGAAAGCCCAAGCTTCGCAGGCGAAGGCAAAAATCCTTGCCGAAATGGGAATGGCGCAGTCGAAAGCGGCGAACGACTTGCTTGACGATCTGTTCAACGTCGCCGAGGCGCAGGCGGCAAATCAGTACGGAACGGAGCCGTTCCAGCTCGACACGAATGCGATACAAAATCAGTTCCGTTCGCTTGCGCCGCTTTACGGAATTCGCCTTCCTGATACTGTCGTTACGGCGGAGCAGTTACAAGCTCTGGCGGCGCGAGGGCGGACTCCGGAGCAGCTACGTCAGCTCGGAAATCGCCAGGGAATTCGCCTTGACCCCGGCGCTCAACAGTGGCTCGCCGCGCAGGGAACTCCGGGACTCGGCGTCGGCTCGGAACAGGTAGCCGCCGACGGAACGACGCCTCCGTCGCAAGTTCCGCAACAGACAGGAACTGCTCCTGTCCCCGACGCCGAGGCGGTGCCTGGCGCCCGCGGACGGCGTGAGCGTCGCATGACGTACGAGCCTGACATTCCCGAACCGCGAACTGTCACACAGCGTATCGGCGGTCGGCGAGTTACGCGCACGATTGAGCCGCCTCAGGCAGTTGAAACTGAACCGAAAGCAGTTCCTCCTGTCAGCCGAAGGCGTCAGCGCAGACAAGCAGCTGATACGGCGCAAACGAAAGCTACTGCCGAGGCTTCCGTAGCGAAGCTAAATGCTGATCCAGACGAAATTGATTTTGCCGTCTGGCGTGAGGTCTTGAGTAAACCTGCAACCCGGGCCGCAGCAGTTCGCCGCTACGGTAAGGCCAAAATCGCCGAAGTGATGCGATTCCTGAGAGGGTTAGATGGCAAGTAATCTCGACTTTCTCGACGGATTAATCGACCAGCCGGTTTCCGATCCGTCAGTCGACTATCTCGACGGACTGCTCGGGCCGCAGCAGCCGGCGCCGCAGGAGATCGAAACGCCCGAACAGCCGAGTATGATCTTTGGCGAGTTCGGGCGGGGCGTTCGCGTTGGGCTGCGGCAAGTCGGAACGGACTTCGCAGCACTCGGAGCCGTTGGCGCAAACATCTTCGATGCGAACGAAACCGAACAGGAGTTAATTGACCTTGTCCGCGAGCGGGGTGAAGAGTCGCATAAGCGGTTTCCGAAAACGGTGGCGAAGATCGAGGATATCGATTCCGTTTCCGACTTCGTCCGCTTTACGGCGCGGGCCTTGGGAGAGCAAGTTCCGGTTATTGCGTCTATCGTTGCCGGCGGCGGAGCAGGCGGATTGGCCGGGCGATTGGTTGCTCGGGGTGCGGCCAGCCGTATTGCAGCGCAGCAAGCTGTTTCGCGCCTACCTCGCGTCGGCGCGGGAGTCGGCGCAGTTGCAACAGCTTCCGGACTGGAAACCGGCGTTACCGCCGAGGAACAGATTGGATCTGTCGGCGAGATTGATCCCGGGGTGGCGCTCACCGCAGGCATATTCAAGGGCAGCTTGGAAGCAATCGTTCCCGCCGCGCTCGGAGCTCGGCTAGGACTTACGCCGGACCTGTCACGCGGGCTGCTCGGTGCGGTAACGAATACGTTTAACCGAGTACTGCCGCGGAGACTCGCATCGGTGCCGGCAGTCGGGATGACGGAAGGTCTGACCGAGGCGCTGCAGGAAAGCGTCGATATCGGCGCACGAGCGTTCGTCGATGAAAACTACGACGTGCTCTCCGAGGAGACGAAAAGCCGACTGATAAACGCGGCGGGAACCGGCGCACTCGTCGGTATGTTTTTCGGTCCGCTGTTCGGCGGCGGCGGAGCACTCGAAGGTAGTCCGGAAACGCAAAGTGCGGACGCGGTAGAACAGGCGCAAATCGCAGCGCAACAGCCGGCGGGATTGCTTCCGCCGCCGGCAGTCGAAATACCTCAGGGGCCGGCGGGGCTTCCAGCACCACCCGGGATTGTGCCGCCCGGAGGGGGTTTGCCGGCTCCTGAGGTTCCGTTGCAGATCACAGACCAGCGATTTCCCTCGGGGCCGATCACGCCAACCGAGGGCGTAATCCGAACCGAACAGGGAGTACTCGGACTTGGCCAAGGTCAGATCAATGTTCCTCCGACGGAGGGGCAAGTTACGCAGATTCCTCCCGCTCCGAATGCGGAATTTGCTGCACTTGAGCGGGAGTTACTTCCTGACCCGAACCACAAACTGACAATCGAAATCCCTGAGCCCAGTTCGGTATCGAAGGCCGAACAGCAACGACAGCGTCCGGCACCGATTACGCAGGCGGAGATTCCGAGTGCGGAAATTCCTGCGCGATCGTCGCGAGATCTCGAAGGTCGGGTTATTCCGGTTAGCGAAGAGTTGTTTCTCGAGACTCTCCGTAGCGGCGACGCACGCACGGCGGCGAGTATGGCTGTGCAGCTTGGAGATCAGTTGCAGGAATCCGGACTGGACGTAGCGATCCCCGCCGACGCGAAGCGAAGCGAAAAGCGGTTGCTGGAAACCATCGCTGGCGGCAACCGCAGACACTTCGTCCCGTTCGCGGTTAACGTCGCGCGAAAGCGTGCGCGGGAAAGGGCAGCGTTTGAAAATGCCTTTCCGACGCGGGAGAGTCGGGAGCTGCAGCAGCTCGGAATCGACACCGTTGGAGATACGTTTACGACTGAGTACGGCAGCATTACCGATCAGCAGTTTCGCGAGATTTTCGACGATGTTGATTTCGGTCCGACGACATCGCAACGGTACAATGAGCTAAGGCAAACAGTCGATCCTCTGCAGGCGCCCGAGTCGGTTGCGCGGAATTACGTTCGGGGATTTGTCGAGGGGACGAACACTCCGACAGAGCAGGTTGAAGCGGTCACGGATGAGATTATTTCGCTTACCCGGAGGAACAAAGTTCAGTGGATTGGCGCTGCGGTTACGCCGCAAATCTCGGAGCGGGCAAATACTGTCGCCGATGCGTATAAGCAACTGAAGAGTCAGCTTAATATTGAAAGTGATATACTGGTTTTAACCGACATGAGCACGAATACTGATGCGGGAAAGTTCCGCTCGTCGGAGAATTTCGATATCATCGAACTGGACTTAAATAGTCCGAAATGGCGGCAGACTGCTATTCATGAATTCGGACATTTGCTCGTCACGCGGAAGTTCTACTCCGCCCCGCAGGAGATGAAAGAGGCACTCATCACCGCGTATAACGAACGCCTTATTCGGACGGAATTAGTCGAAGGCCTTGAAGGTTTTGGGTTGAACTTCGCTGGCCCGACACGAGGGCTCGACGTCGCGCAGATCGACCCGACAGGAGCGCAGATCAAAGCTGCCGCTGACTACTGGCTCGGGTTTGACGAGTTCATGGCGGAGCAACTTGTCCGTGCGGCGGCAAGTAATAATCCGGCGACGTCGGGCACGGGAAAGTTTTTCGCTGATTTAGCTACGCAGTTGAAATCGGCAATGAAGCGCTTGCTCGAATTCTTTGCAAAGCGAACAGGCAAAGACGAAGCTTGGGTTCGCGAACGGGCGAGGAATTTCCGCCCGGAGCGGGAGTACGAAGACTTCCTCGACTACGTGCGAGCCGCGCCTCGGGATAGCTATTCGCAAGACTATGCGCAATCGCAGGCGGAAAGCGTCGCGCGAAACGAGCGGAGACTCGACGAAAACGAGTGGCTCGGCCATGCAGACCGCGAAGCGGGTGCGGAATCAGCCGCGACGGCGTCGGTTAAGAATTTCCTGAAAAAGCTCAAAGTCGGCCAAAAAGAGATCGACGGCGTAACCGCGCCGGCGGATAAGTATAATTGGTTTATCAAATTGTTCTGGTCGATTCAGCAAATCGCGGACAAAAACCGCGGTATCGCTCCGCTGCAGCGTTACGTCGAACTCGTCGACCAGTGGTATATCTTCACCATGTCCTGGGTGTCGAAGGCGAACGACACGCTGCGGCAGTGGATTAGTTTGGGACAGAAGCAGGGTGCGGCGCTGTCGGCGTTGATCTACGACGTCGAAACGATGAGCTACCGAAAACAGGGAGAGTTCCTCGATCGACTGCCGACCGAGCAGGAATTGGCCGAACTCGCGCAGAAGCACGGAGTTAACGCCGCGGGGCTAGAGGTGTACCAGCGGATTCAAAGCGATTTCGCGGATGTCTTTAATCAAATCGAGGAAACGACCATTCGCGATATCCGACGGACTGTTCTCAACGAGCGACGGCAGATACAGGAAGTTACAAAGGTCCGCGAAGAGTTCGACGCCGCGCGCCAGCGTCCATATTTCCCGCATTCCCGCTTCGGCGACTTCGCTGTCGTCGTACGCGATCGAGAAGGGAAAATCCTGTATATGGAGCAGTTCGGCACGCGGACTGCGGCGCGAAAGGCAGTAGGGAAAATTCGTCGCGACAATCCGGGAGGAATAACTACAATTCGAAAGGTGCCGAAGTCGGTTCAGGTTTTCCGCGGCCTGCCAGCGACGATGCTCGAAACGATCCGAAATCGGCTCGACTTGACCGAGGAGCAGCAGGGATGGCTTGACGATTTCCTTGCCGAGCTGGCGCAAAGTTCTGGGCTTAAGAAATCGTTTGCTCGACGAAAAGATACTCCCGGGTTTAGCCTCGACGCGATGCGGACGTATGCGAATTACTTTTTTCACGGCGCCCGGCACTTCGCTCGAATCGAGTACGGGCCGTTGATGGAACAGGAAATCGCAAACCTGACGGCTCAGAACGGTACAGTGGCCGACGGAATTGACATCTCAAAGCGCGATGCGCTGCGGGATTACATGGCGCAGCACTACGACTACATAATGAACCCGACAAACGACTGGGCGCAGCTGCGTTCGCTGGCGTTCATGTGGTGGATCGGGTTTGTAGTTCAAAGCGCCGCGTTGAATATGACGCAGATTCCTCTGGTTGGGTATCCGTGGCTGGCGAGTCAATTTGGGGATACGAAAAGTGTACTCGAATTGAACAAAGCGGCGTTAAAGCTGCGGCAACTGTACCAGAACAAACCCGGTGCGCTGCCAGAGAATTTCGCCAAGGCGCTCGATCGCGCTGTTCGCGAAGGCGTTGTTGACGAGTCGCAGGCGACCGAACTCGCCGGCGTTGCGCAAGGGCAGTACATCTCGCGGCTTATGCCGGGGACGAAAGTCCAGCGTATGCTGATGAACTTCAACCACTACGGTTCGTGGATGTTCGCGACAAGCGAAAAGATGAACCGCCGGATTATGTTTCGCGCAGCTTGGGAACTGGCACAAAAGACGAAGAATCAGAAATACCTCGATGAGCTGGTCGAGCAGAATTCGCTGCTGTACGAGGATTTGATTAACGACGGATACTCGCCGCAGGACGCGAAGGCGTATTTGTCCGGGCGAGATGCCGTTGAACGGACGCAGTTCCGCTATGCCGCACACACGCGCCCGGAATTCATGCGCGGGAAGAAGGGAGTGCTGTTTACGTTCTTTATGTTTGTACAGAACATGGTCTGGTTCGCCGCGCACTCGCCGGGGAATACGAGGTTTCTCGTCATGATGCTCGCGATGGGCGGGCTAATGGGACTGCCCGGCGCGGAGGATATGTCAGCGGCGGCAAAGTTTGCGAGTAAGAAACTGCTCGGAAAAGACTTCGACGTAGAAGAGGAAATCCGCGAACTCGTTACGGAAATGCTTGGAAGTGACGTCCCGCCGGATCTGTTGCTGTTCGGCTCGAGTCGATACGGGTTTGGCTTACCGGCTGCGATGGATGCGCTCGGGCTGCCGAAGGCGCATTTTGACATTTCGGCAAATATCTCGATGGGACGGATCGTACCAGGGCTGGCGGAAATCCTCAGCGGCGAAGGCGACTTTGACTCGAAGTACAACCGTGTTACGACTGATATTGCCGGGGCGAGTTTCGGCATTGGGCTTAACCTGTTAAAGGCGCTCTCCGACGACCAGTTACCCGCCGACGACTTCAAGCGGTGGGAAAGGGCAATGCCTCGGGCGCTCAAGAACATCAATCGCGCTGCGCGATATCTTGCTGAGGGGCGAGAACGAAGTCGAACCGGCGCGACGGTACTAGAATACGATCTAAGCGATCCGGATCACATGGCGGAGATATTCGGCCAGGCGTTAGGTTTCACTCCTGCACGTTCGACGCAGATGTATAGTTTCCTCAACGCAAAGCGCGAAACGGAAATGTACTGGGGGACACAGCGCCGGATACTGCTGACGCGGTTCGATCAAAGCTATGTGTTAAACGATCCTGCGATGCGGAAGGATGTTATGCAGGACATTCGGGCGTTCAATAAGAGAGTTCCCTTCCCGTCGATTGCTGTAACGGGAAGGGACATAGCGAAGAGTCGAAAACTGCGCATTCAGGGACGCAGGAAAGAAGAACTCGGGTTGGCGAAAACTCGTCGCTTTGCTCCGCTGGTAGAACAGGTTGAAAGCCTGTATCCGGAAGTTACCGCCGCGGACGGGGAAGTTACGAACGTCGAGGATGCAGGGCGGATTGCGCGGGGAGGGTAGGCTTTTATTTCTTCCTTTTCGCCTTTTTGTCAAGTGTTCTCCTATTTGCGGCAAGCTTTGCTGCTTTCGTCTGCACGGCCTTGCGACGATGAGCCTTTATCTGAGCAATGGTCATTTCATTTTCCTTTCGTTTGTTCGATAAGCGTTACATACACGTCCGCGCCGTGAGTACGGACGCCGAGGTAGCCAGCAATAATACACGCCTGTAGCGCGTCGTCGAACTCCTTTCTATCCATATGACGCATACACCGACGCCAAAGATTTTTCTGCGTAATACTCCGTGCGGTTCGAACTAGCGACATAACCTCGTCGATATGCTTTGCCGCGTCGGTTGTGCCAATGCTGTCGAATACGTTTATCATATCGAGTTCGAGCCCGGTCATCGCTGCGTCGGCGAGTTCGAGCGTGTCGCGCTGAATTACTAAATTATTTCCTGCGGCAGCTGTAAGAACCATGGCGAGTTTATGTATGTGTGTTTGCTTGCGCGCCATATATCCGTCGAAACGTTCGGAGGATAAATGGTCCGGACGGTTGGTCCAGTGGTGTTTATACCAGTCGCGTCCCCAGATACGCGCCTCGGGCGCGATCTCGAAAGGGCCGATTAAGTTACTGATATCAACGAGGTCGTCGAATAGCATTTCCTCGCGACGTTGAAAGTCTTTCTGTTCAATAAGCTCGTCGGGATAGGATATGTATTCCTGCTTCTCCGTACCCCAAACAAAGACACACCGCGAAGCGAGTCCGCCGAAAATCATGCTGGAAGGGAAGTTGTCGCGGAGCCAACTCGGCGTCGTGCAGCCGATGATGTTTAGCCAAGCGTTTTCGATGACGGTATCTTCCTCGTGCTTGAGTCCGCGTTTGAATGTACCTTTTTGTCCGTCCCAGGCGTCGGTTAGGAAGTCCATCATTTCCTGATCGGAAGGCTTGAGAAAAGTGCCGAGTTCGCTGACATCGCAGGTGATAGCAGATTGGACTTCCTGCAAGCCGTTGTAGGGAAAGGAACTAAACGACTCGCTGAAGGCGCGAAGCAATCCCTGCCACGTCATGCTTTGCGGCCCGAATACGACTTTCGGAACGCGGCGGAGAATGCGATAGCCGATTTTCATACTTGTCGATTTCGTAACAACTCCGGGCGGCCCGACGAACACGATGTAGAAATTCGGCGACCACTGAAAAATTCGCTGGTCGAGCCACACCTTTCTCTGTAACGCGCCGGCGACAACAGACACGCCGGTCCAGAAATGAAACGCCTTGGGCGCCTCGGAGATCGCCGTGTGCTCCGCGTAGGCACGGAGCCAATTAGGGAAATGCCGCGGCACGAGGTTACTTCGCCGAGCGGCGTTCGATTTCTCGATTTATGTACCAAAGAGCTTTGCGTAAGTCCGTTATCGGATGGCCTTTTTTGTCGGCGCGCCAGAGGCATTTAATTGCATTTCCGACGTTGAAGGAAAAATGCAATGTGATTGTGATGCATTCGACTTCGCTCGGATGGTCGGTGTAGTGAGTTGGATGGTCTACCTCGTTGTGCATCGTAGCTCCCTTTTTGAGTGTGTTTTTCGTACAACACGAATTGCCCATTCTTTAATTAAACTGTACCGGCTCGGCATCTCCCCAGGAGACAATACTCCACTTGCAGTTCCACGGAATGTACAACTTCCTGTCGTAAGGAACGTACAGGCTGTTGAACATCGCCGCCATCTTCGGCAGCATATGTTCGTAGCGACGGGGGAACTGTACGAGGACCGAGTCGTGGACCTGCAATTTCACCTTTGCGAAGGGGAACTCCTCCTGGAACTTCAGCGCTCCTCGAACGCAGTTGAGTCCGACGGTTGACTGCGGTATCCACGCCAGCGCCTCCTTTAACAGGTTTTCGATGCGGTCGAAATAGAGAATGCGATTGCCGAACTTATTGCGGACGCCGCGCGAGGTTTGGATATCCTGATCGACGCGCTTCTGCCACTTACGAATGCCGGGATGGCGATCGAACCAGAAAGCCTGGAACTCCCGCTCCGTCTGAATCGACGTATACTCCGAACCGTAGAGTCCTAAAAGGGCTCTATGCACCGCCTCGGCCGATCCGCCGTAGTTGGTTGCGTGAATACGCCGTTTGCAGGCATCGTAGTACGGCTGTTTTGCCGTCCCGAAAAACTCTTCGGAAGCCTCCGCGTGGAGTTTAACTCCGGCTTGGAGCTTGTCCAGCATTTCCGTGTCCTCGGCCTCTGCGGCGACTACCTGTGCGTCGGCTCCGGACATGTCGAATTCGGCTAACGCGCATCCGGTGTCGGGGATGTAGAACTTTCTGACGTTCGGAAAGCCGTAAGTGGACAGTTCGGCTTCCTCATCCCCTTCTGGAAGGTTCTGCATATTCCCGCCCTCGCCCCAGGGGTTCTGCGACGTGCTCCACCTAAAGGTCTCGGTTCCGGCCGGATTGACCGAGCAACGCATACGGTTGTTGGAGGATAGTCGGGCTTTCGTGAATGTCGAATAGAAAACTCCGAGGGAGCGATAGGTCTCGATATGCTCGACAATTGGGCGCAGCAACGGTTCGCGCTTAGCGATGATTTGTAACGCCTCTTTATTCGTCGTCGGCTTGCGCGTTTTTCTATCGTTAACCGGCTTAACGCCAAATGTGTCGTAGAATATCTCTTTCATCTGCGTAGGGCTGCGGTACCACGGAGCGCCCTTTTGCTTGCGCTCGAAGCAGTATTCGGGAAGCATCGGGTCGAGCTGCTTTGCGTAGTTATCGAGGGCGATAGACAGGTCGAACGATGCCTGTGTCCGCTTACCGACGTCGACTTTCATACCTTCGAGCATGATCGGCAAGGCGAGTTTATTCACCTGCTTCATTTGTAGGGCATACTGCTCGGTAAGGTTTTGCTCCTCGACGACGCGGGTCTCGTGTTCGTTTACCTCGAACGTCGCGGTGGAGTCGCGGCAGTTGTAGTGCCAGTATTGCTCCTCCGGCATCGTGCGGTCCCAGGTTTTTCCCTCCTCTTTCCAGTAGCAGTACCAGTCGTTATAGACAGATGCGAGGTGGTGGAGGGACTTTTGCGGAAGTCCTGCGGGGCCGGTGCCTTTAATCGGGTCGCCGCCGCCAGGGAAACAGGTATGGTGTTTTATCATCGTATCGTCGGCGATAGGCGTTCGGAACAGCATGTCGTGGAAGATATAAAAGGCGTCGAAGAGGAAATTCTGTCCGACGACCTTGACATTTGGGGAGGTTAAAAGTTTCCGCAGTGCGAGAGTAATTGCAACTTCTTCCTCCGCCGACCAGTAATGCTTTCGCTCATGGGTAGTCATAAACGGAATACAGATTGCGGCCCTACGCGACCATGCGAGAGACAGACAGGCGATGTGTCGTCCGACGGTTTCTATGTCTACGGCGATCGTCCCGCCGTGATGCTGACAATGTAAGATTGTCGCCATCGTTCGCTGAAAGCTCGGACGGAGAGTGAAATCCCAGTTCGGCTCCTCCCACGACCGGCGCGACCGGAACTTTAAATCGTGCTGGATCATTCCGCGCCAGGGGTAAGTGTGGAAAGTCGCTGCGGGGTGATAGGTCGGCAGGAAGTTATAGCCATAAACCCCGCGGGAGGTTTTCAGCTGCGACCCGCGCCAGGAGGTAATTCCTGTCGGCTGTCTCCGGCTGGTTATTTTGTTGTAGTCGAAGCTGAAGGAATTTTCGGTTAAGGCCCAAAGAGTGTAGTTCCCGAGTCCTATGATGAGTTTCGGCTTGACGGCTTCGATCTGCGCCCACAGGTTTTCTAGCCCCCGACGGACGTTGTCGTGAGGGTGGAGACCTCCGACTCCGGGATGGCCGTCAGGGATTTGCTTCGGGTGGTGGAAGAACCAGCTCATTTCGTTGCCGGCAGGCTTCTCCGGAACGACGTTTGTGAAGAAACACTCCGCGGGATCGTAGCCGGCGAAGGAGATTAACTCGTCGAGGAGTTCGCCGGACTTACCTACGAAGGGTTTGAGTTGCTTTGCCTCTTCCGCTCCCCATGACTCGCCAACGAACATGATGTCAGCGGCGCGGTTGCCTTTGGTGCCGTAGAAAATATCGGAGTTCATTCGGCGGACTCCATCTGCGTCAGCGCAAGGTTGTACATGTCTTCGTGAATTTCCACGCCCCAAGCTTCCGTTCCGCAGGCATTCGCCGCCGGGAATATCGTTCCCGCCCCGCAGCAGGGGTCGATAACGCGGTCGCCGGGCTGGCAGGCAAGTTTCATCAGATACGTATACAACCCTATCGGCTTTTGCGCGGCGTGTAACTTCTCCTGCGCGGATGGAATACCGGAGATTAGATCTGACGGGGTCTGTGCCAGCATCCGATTGCCTTTGGTGGCGTAGAGGATATACTCCGTGTTCCGTGTGAAGTGATACGGTCCCCAAGGCGGAAAGCCCTGGTTGCCTTTTGCCCAGACAATAGGGGTTCGGAACACGCGCCAGCCGGCTTTGGCAGCTTCGTCGCGGATAGGGATGAAATGCTCTATGTCGATAAACATAAACAGAATGGCCTTCTCCCGAGTCCACAGCGCAAAGCCGTCGCGTAATATCTGATACATCAACGATTGCGCATATTCAGGATCGTCGTTATACTCGTGGACGTTTGAACTGAGATTGCCGAAGTGTTCAGCAGAGATTCCGTAGGGCGGATCGACGATAATTGCGTCGAAATAGTTTCTGGGGATTTCCTGCTTGCGATAGTCGCCGAGAAATAGCTTATGTTTCGTTTCGCGGCTTTCGCGCTTAAGCAGCTCCGCCGTCAACTCCAATTCAAATCGCTTTGAAATCGCCCGAAACGCCTGCGCCTCCGACTGCGCGTTCTTCAGCGCCGGGTCGTCTAGGTGCGGAGCGATTGCTGCTGCTCGCGAAAGAGCGTCGTGCGCGCCGCGCTCGGACATTCCACTGGTCTCGGCGAGTTCCTTCGCTGTTTCGGACAGGGGCTGCTCTTTTCGCAGTTCGAGCAGCCGAGCCCGAGCGGAAACGACATCCTTCCAGTCGAGATCGACGCGGAGGAGATTTTCGTTAATCTCGACTTCAAGAGCGTCAGCGTCGGATAGGTCCTTTATGAGGTTAAAAGGCAGGAGCGGAGGGGAGATTGTCAGGCCGTCGCAGATGAACTCCCTCTTCTCCTGCTGTAATAGTTTGATCGCGCGAAGTCGGCGTTCGCCTGCGACGAGGTGGTAGGTTTCGCCGACAGAGCGGAGAACCGGGGGGTGGTACAGTCCGTTTGACGCTATGTCGTCGGCGAGTTCGCGAATTTTTGTCTCGTCGAATTTGCGCCGAATGCGGGTGTCAGCGACGATTACCTCGTCGGTATTGTGCAGGCGAACGGGCATTTAGGGGCTCCAAAAGAGGGCAAAAAAGGCGATCCAGATGATCGCGACGAGCGCGAGGGGAATTAGGGCAAGTTCGATCATGCAACCAGCCTCCACAGGTTGAACAGTACGAGGACGAAAAAGACAAAGGCGATAACGCCGAGTGCGTAGACAAAAAAAGTACTGCCACGCATTAGAAATCTCCTGTGCCGACTTGGACGCAGGTAATTCCGAAATCGCGGTACATTTCGACTAATCGTGTTCGGTCCTCGAATACCAGATCGGGACGCCCGTGTAGGCCGATCCATTCAGCTTTGATTACCGTATCGTTTCGTCGATCTTCGAGTTTGCGCATACACAGTCCGAGAAGATTTCCTGTCCGAGGATTGCGAAGTGTGGCGTAAGCGGCAGACGGAACATGACTTTCGAGATCTAGACCAAGCTTTTCTTCGATCCAACCAATCGTGTCGTCGAAGTACTCGAATGGGCGCCCAGTCCAAATCGAGATTTTGTGTTCCTCGGCAAGGCTGAGGGCGTCGAATATCTCGGCAATCGGACGGTTTATCGGATCGTTGATCTGCGCGGCGAAGAACGCATCCCAGTTCTTCGGCGTCTCCGACAGGAAGTGCTCGCGGTGCGCGGTGTCGGTAAGCGTTCCGTCGAGGTCGAATACGATTTTCATCTTTCATTCTCCTTCAGCAGTGGCGTCGTCCGCAAAATTTGCTCGCGTAGCCCAATCAACGATTGCTAAGTCCGGGCCGGACGCTACTTGCTGTAGACGGTGCCCCACAAAATAGCCGGGCTTTTCCTCAATGACGAGACCTGTCAGAGAGCCTAACAGGTCTCGGTGGAGGCGAACGGGAATGATAACTTCAGTCGTGTTCATTGTATTGCTCCCCTAGCGATAGATCGCGACGCTCTCCGCCGCTCTCGTAATCGCGGTATACAGCCACTTGTTCCGCTCCTGCAGCTTCCACGACAGGAATTTGTCGTCGTACAGCGCTACGGTGTCCCACTGGCTGCCCTGCGCCTTGTGGACGGTAATCGCGTAGCCGAAGTCGAACTCCTGCGTGTCGCGCTTGTCCCACCACTTTACTTCCTTCAGCACGTCGGGGTTGTAATAGCTGTCGAAGTGCGCCTTGAGCGCGCGGACCCAGAAGGATTTTTCGTGTCCCTCCATGAGGACGAGGAGTTTGATGCTCGTCATGTCCTCGTCGCCGACTTTCAGCACCTCGCCCATGCCGCCGTTGAAGATCGCGACGTGCTCGCCGTTGTCTTTGCGAACGCGGTCGTTGGCGAGGCAGATGATCTTTTCCCCTTCGACGGGGTAGATCGACTGATCCTGCCGCCCGAGCGCCATACGCATCGAAGTGTTGAGCGTTTTCCGCGTCGCGTTCTTGCCGCAGAGAACTTGGTCGTATTCGAGGAGTTCGGTAAACTTCACGCCGATCTGGCCGACTACCTTCGATGTGCCGAACTCACCAGAAACCAGCGGTATGCCATTGCGAGCTTTTGTCGCCAGTTCGATCAGGGGATTGTCTTTTGCCTGCCGGTGGATTTCCGTCAACAGCGCGTCGGGGGTGCCGCCGATATAGGCACCCTTGCCTTTGATCGGGGGAAGCTGTCCAGGGTCGCCGAGGACGAGGGTCGGAACGTCGAAGCTCTCGAGATCGCTGCGCATGTCGTATCCGACCATCGAGACTTCGTCGAGGACGAGGATAACTGCGTCAGAGAGTACGCTCTCCTCTTTGGTTTTCAGTTCAAAGCTGATCTTCCTTGCCTCGGAGAGTTGGGCGTAGAGCGCCGTTTTCTCCGCCTTGTCCGTCGCCAGCTTTGCCGCCTCGAGTAGCTCGTCGCACTTTTTCTTGTTCGGCGGAACAGGCCTGTAGGCCATCGAGTGAATCGTCGTAGCGGGAATGCCGTTCTTCCGCATGACCATCGCCGCCTTGCCGGTGAACGCGGCATGGACTTTGTCGCCGGTGATGCCGGAGAGTAAAGAGCGCAGCATCGTTGTCTTGCCGGTGCCGGCGTAGCCGAAGATGCGGCAGGGAGGAAGCGGCGTTCGGTCGGAAGCGTCCGACTTCTTACGCTGGTCGTCGCTGGCAAGTTCGGAAGTCTTGCGAAACCAGCTTTCGGCGATCTCCTTTGCCGCCTGTTGCTGGTAGGAAAGTTCGATTTGGGTCATAGAGCTGCCTTCAGTTCGTTTGCGTTGATGCTAAGTTCGTTGCAGATCTTTACAAGGCTTTCGCCTCGCGGAGTATGCCTGCCCAACTCCCAACTATGATATGTCGAAGCAGGAACGTTGAGATGGTCAGCGAAAACGTGTAGCGTCATCCTTCGCTTTATTCGCTCTTCGTAGAGCAAATCTGGAAGGTCGGCCAGCTTTGTCATGGTCTTTCCTAGAGTTGCTTGTTTCCGTGCATCGCCGGCCGTTTGCGGTTGTAGGCCATCTTTGCCTCGATGACAGAGGCTAAGTCAATTCTGTGTTCTTCGGCGATGTCGAGACAGCGAATGACTACATCGGCGAGTTCGCTGCCGACGCCGCAGGGCTTCGCGCCGTATTCGGTTTCCTCGAAATAGGCGTTCATTCCGTGCGTACGGTACGCCTCGAACGCCTCGCCGAGTTCGGTCAGGATCAGGGCGACAGCGTCGCCGAAGCGCCTGCCTACGTCGTGAAAGCCTTTTTCTTTGGCGTTGACGTAGATGGCGCGCTGGACGACGCGAAGGCCGTCGAAGCTTTCAGCGGAGAGAACGTACTGTTCGTTGCCTTCGACTTCGGTATCGTAGATTGACATAGATTTGATCTCCGGAAAGGGGGAAAGGTGCGAGGAGGGGATTTGCGCAACGGCCCTCCCCTCCTCGCGGTTCAGCGAAGTCGCGTCAGGGGAAAAGCGCTACTCCGCCGAAACCCGCACCACCTCCGAGTACGGCCCCTCGCCGGTTTCCTTGTTGTAGCGATGGCCGACCTTTATCGTGCACGGCCCTGCGCCGACGAGCATCGCCGGACTCCACGCGGCGCCGGTATTCTGGCCGACCGCGGAGCGCAGGCGCCCGAGCCGAACGTTCTTGTTCGGACCGAACTCGATCGCGCCGTTCTCGTCCAGGTCGAGGAAGCAGGTCTGGCGGCACTGGATCTCCTCCATGTTGAGTTCCTTTTTCAGGTCCTCGTCGGGGATGATCCACTGAATGATCAACGCGCCGCTGTCGCCGAGCTTCGTCGGCTCGACGTCCTTGATGTAGCAACCGGAATAGTCGTTCTCCGGCACCGGCGTGTAGGACTCCTCGTTGGCGCCGGAAACTTCCTGCGACATGAAGGTGTTGGGGTCGAAAGCGCTTGCCATTTCGTTTCCTTTCGGTTTAGGTTTGTACTACGCGGTACGCTTACGCGGAGCCGGTGTCGTCGGACTGTATTCGGTTGACGACCATCGGCTCAAACGAAGGTGCGAAGTCGCCGGTTAGTGGCGTGTTTCGCGCCTTCAAATTCGAATAGTCTCGCTTGTCCGCCGTCCAGCGGAATTTCCCGTTTTCTCGAAAGGCGAGAAGGGAGTCGGAAAAGAGCCTCGGTATCTTCGGCGCGAGCTTTCGGCCGAGTAGGCCGGCCATATACTGCGGACGGCCGATCACCTCGTCCATCTCCTTGTCGATATGCCCGGTCAGGCAGACGAAGCACTGGAGTGTCGAAACGAGCGTGAGGATTAGATTTTCCTCAAGGTTCATCGCGACGCCCCATTCGCCTTGGTGCGCGACGGGCTTACCGGCGATTGTGAGCTTCATTGCGAGGTAGTTCACGCCGGTTAGGCTGTCCATTGCGAACATCCAATTGCCGGGGAACTTATCGACAGGGCCGAGAGACTCGCCGGTGTCCTGATCGACGAAGTCGGCCATCGCCTCGAGCATCTCGATGTAGCGAGTGTACTTTGCCTTATCGACGGCCTTCATCTCGGTCAGGTCTTTGTATGACAGCTTCCCGACCATCTTCGCAGAGGCGATCAGGGCGGAAAAGTTGTCCTCGGCGGGAGGAATGTAGCGCAGGTGCAGGCGTTCGCGCGGGAGGTTTCGCTCCGCGAACGCCTGGATAAGCGACTCCTCGCCTTCTGGGTCGGTGACGAGAACGCAGAGATGTGGGTCGATGTTGTGCTTCAAACCCGCCTCGACGAAGGTGGCGAGGGAAGTTGTTTTCCCGCTGCCCGGTTCGCCGATAAGGAGGGTTTTCGTTCCGCGGAGAACGGAAGCGGAGGTGGAAGCGGGTTGCTCTGTCACGACGGTGTCCCCTCGTAATATCCGAGTGTGTAGGCGAACCAGAAGATGTGCGCCTGCGTCGGGTTTCGTGGCAGCACAGTTAACCGGCGGCCGTCCTGCGGTTCGTCGCGAAGTGCTGTATTCCGTCCGACCGTTCGGCCAGTAGCATAGGCGAGCGACTGTTTGGCCTTGCGCAGGTCGGAGTCGAAGGCGACGATAGCGTGGAGGGTACGAGACATCTACAACCCCTTCTGCGCGCTCAACTTCGTTGCGATGCGCTTGCGAAGCATTTCGCTGTCGAAGGAGGTGTTGGCGAGCTTTGAAGCAGTTTCGTGTTCGCCCTGCCGTATGTGGTTGCAGGCAGCCAGGGATGCTCGATCGCGCTGCAGTTCCAGCGCCTGCGTAACGAGGTCCCATTCCTCGATGGAGAGGGAAAGACGAACGAGCTGACTAGGGTTTTTGTCGAGCATTTTGTTCTCCGTCATGAGATGTCTGCCGCGCGTTCTAGCGGGTTCCAGCGCCGCACGTCGAAGTCGCTGTACCATATCGCAGGATTGGGACTCGTGCACAGGTCGGTAAAGATACAGCCGCCGTACTCGGTGCAGGAATTGCCGTAGTTGCGCGGCCAGACTTCGTCGACGGCTTTGAGGTCGTTGTCGTCGGCGCAGGTTTTAGCTTCCTCGTAGTACGCTTTCATGTGGGCTACGGCGCGAAGCATGTTTGCTCTCCACCTGTCGACCATATGCGGCGGGAAATGCTTGATGACCTGCAGAGTGTCGTACTTCGTTTTCAGTATCGACACGCCGCGTATGACAGCGGTTTGTGTCTCGATCCCCGACCGTTGTGCGCCCCAGACATAGCCGATGAACTGCGACTTTAGCCCCCACTGGTTCGGCCACGAGGCTCCGAGCGCCGAGGTCGTTTTCTCGTCGATGATGGCGATGAACTTCTCGTAGTGGCCGAGGAGATCGAAGCGGCCCGCGTAGATAATCGGGTCGCCGGTATCGGGATGATCGATCGGAAGCGGAATGCCGAAGGAGAATTCGATCGAGGATTGGCTGTCCGGCAACTCGACAGGCTTGATCGGATCGCTCGCGAAGGGGTATTGCTCGAAGTAGAATTCGACCGCTCCCCATACACGCTCGAAGGTCTTGTTCGCCCCGGTGCCGCGTTCGGGGGCTTCGACTTCGCCCCACTCCTTGATAAAGGCGAGATGGGCTTGTTCGAGCGCGGCCAGCGAAGTGGCACCGAGGGTGTAGTACTGCAGCCTTGCCACTTCGAGCGCCTTCGCAAAGCACCCTCCGGCGTGGAGATGAATGCTTTTTTGCGGAGGTTGTAATCCGAGAAAATGTTGCCGATAGGCTTTCGTCGGACAGGAAAGAAAGGCGGAGACGATTGTATTGTCTACGACTTCGGGGAATTTGGGTTTGTAGGTTTGGAGGTTTTGCTGTTTTGTGTCTGTAGTCATTGCGTGCTCCTAGATGTAGGATTTCCTCATCGTGCTACGCCAGCGCCTCGTCGACCATCGTCTTGAAACGCTTGTGCTGAGCTTTCTCGGCGGCGTTCCGGGCAGCTTCCCAGGCTTCTCTGGTTTCCCAGGCTTCTCTGGCTTCTCTGGCTTCTCTGGCTTCCCATGTGACGGCCCATGTGGCGGCCTTGGCGGCGGTGGTGGCGGCGGGCAGGGCGGCGGTGGTGGTGGCCTTTACGGCGACCCCTGCGGCGGCCCATGTGACGGCCTCGGCGGTGGCGGCCCATGTGGCGGCCTTGGCCGCGGTGATGGCGGCCTTGGCGGCGTCCCGTGCGGCGGCCCGTGCGGCGGCCCTCAAGCTCTCGTCGCCGGTTTCGAGGTATTTCCGCACCACGTCCGGCGCGTCCCAGAGGTGGATCACGTCGAGCGCGCACTGTCGGGCGAAGCTCCGCAGCAGGTCGGTCGCGTCGATGCTGGCGCGGATCGTGCGCTCGCTCGCCACCAGTTTGTCGTTGCCGTACAGGATTTCCCCGCCCACCACGACACGGTGAAGCAGCGGACCGGGGGCGTGGCTCAGCGCGTCCCATGGGCACATGCTCGCGTGCAGCCCGCTTTTGCAAAGCTCGATCTTCCCCTCGTGCCGCAGCGTCTCCCCGATCGCAGGGATCGGCCTGCCGTCGCGAAGGGTGTCGGTGGTGAAATGGTAGGCAGTGACGGACATCGAGTTATCCTCCCGTTCCCTCTCGTACGCAGGTATGACACAGCTCATCGAGGCGTTCCATTTCGGTACGGAGAGGCGAAGAGCAGAGATAGCACTTTGAATGCATGACTTCCGCGAGGAATTCCACCTCGTCGGAGTATTCGATTTGGCGTTCCAGTTCGTTTTTCATTTTCGTTTCCCTTGCGTTTCCTTTTCGTTTCCGTTTCCGCTTAGAAATCCGCTAAGCCTAGTTGTTGTACCTCCTTTTTCGGCTTTGCCGAATTCCGCTTTGTCCGCCCGTCGGGGAGGTTTTCCCGCTCGACTCGGAGAAGAATGAGTCCCTTGCGGATTTCGTTGGTTGTCAGCTCGCTTCCGCTGAGGAGCTTTGTCCGCAGGGCCTGTATCCGTGCGACGCGCTCGGCTGAGGATAGCGCAGTCGCGGCGGCGACGAGGGCGGTTTCCTCGGAGAGTTCGGTTTCCTCGGAGAGTTCGGTTTCGGTTTCGCTCACGGCGTTATCTCCTCTCGAGCTTCGCTCTGCGCGTCGAGCCGTTGGAAGTATTCGATAAGCGCTCGCTTTATAATTGCGCTTCGTGCGCCGTAGCCCGTACGGCGCCGTACGGGATCGAAGGCGAGTAAGTCGAGCCGAGCAGCGAGTTCCGGTTCGAGAATGATATGTATGCGCTGGCCGTGGATTGTGCGCGGCATGAGGGATTATCCTGTTTGAAGGTCGTCAGGAGCGGGAGTTTCGTCTCCGTCACTGTTGTCGTCGGCAGTCGACATCCGGGAGAGAATGCCGTCGTAGTCTATGGCGGACTTGAAGCGGGACTCCGAAGCGCTTTCGGCTTCGGGTTTGGGGTCGGCGGTGGAAGCGAAGTCTTTGCTTCCTGTTCCAACGCCGGTTCCGGCTCCGCCGGGCACGCCAGCGTTACGTAGGAGTTCCGCCTGTGTTGAAAGCCGCTGTGCAAGCAAAATTGTCGTTTCGTTATTCACTAAACGTAATTGCATACCCCGCGCCCGTGTTGCCGCTGGGTGGGCTTCTGCCTCCATCGCCAGCCGGCACTCGTTTAGCCGGGCGCGCAGGTTATACGCCTGTCCGCGGTCGTCGCAGTCGATTTCGAGTCCGGCGGGCTGCTGCCAGAAGTTAATCATCTCGACGGGGAACGAAGCGAGTTTGTGTTTGGGCATTGGGGAAACCTCTTTGCGAAGTTAAAAGGCTGAAAGGGGAAGCGGCACCGGCTTTGGTTTCGGTTCCGCTTTAACGTAGGTTTGGCCGTAGATTTTTATTCTGTTCGCCTCGGCCTTTTTCGCCTGACGTTTGCGCTGTTCGGGGGTTTGAGGCTTCCGCTTCGGCTGCGGCTTCCGCGTCGGTTGCGAGAACAAATCCGTTTGCCTTGCCGCGTTCGCTGTCGGCGTGTAGGTCGATACGCAGGCGGAACAATAGTCGATTTTCGTATGAATGTCAACGCGCGGAAAGCTCGCGCCGTGCGCGTTGACCTTCGCTGTCGGCCGCTCGAACCGAGTCCAGCCGGACGTCGATTTCCGCTCGTGCCGAAGTTCGCCGGGGAGGTTGTAAACGCTTCCGCAATGGGAGCATTGTCGGGTCTCGCTAACGAAAACGAGGGTCATATGTCGGCCTCGAGAGTTGTTGCGCGGCGTCCCGTTTCCGGGCGTTGGATTATATATAATGCATCAATGGGTCGTTGTAAAGGGGTTTATTTAGTATTTGGGTCGTTGTAAAGGGGTTTATTTAGTATTTGGGGCGTTATGAAGGGGTTTGGTTAGGCGGAAACGGAAATGGGCAATTCGTGTTGTACGAAAAACCCATTGTGCTAGCGTGCAATATCGCGGTATGTAGAATGGATCCCTACCCACTAGCCTAGGCCGCAAGGTCTGTATTCCGCGTGTCGCATTTGTTTTGCACGGATATAACTGCTGTCGGCATATCTACCCCTAACGGGCAATCCCGCTGGTGTTTAGATGATTTGACGTATGAACCCCCCACCCTTTTCCGCCGGGGGTTATAGCTGGTTACTAGAGGTGTATGACTCCCTATAGTATTTAAAAAAAAAAAAAAAAAAAAAGAAGCTTAATAAGCACTTAAAGAGCGAGGCTTTTGCTGAGGAAACGAACATCACACTATGCCCGGGGGGCGGAAAAAGGGGCGGGTGTCCGCGCGTCAAACCGGCTAGACACCAGGGGTATTTGACTATCTCGCAGTTTGTATTCTTAGGTAGACCTCGATCGGGATGGGCTACGAGGATAGGGGAGGTTTGCTGCAGAACGAACGGGAGGAGTAGGGAAACGGAACGGAAGGCTGGCGGGAGCGGAGGAGGAAAGACTGTGCAAGGTTCGTCGCCGGATGCCGATGTCCCGTCAACGCCGCCGATGCGCCGACAAAAAAAAATCGAAAAAAGTGCTCCTCCGGGCTTGCAATTCGGGTTGCCCGATGCCATATTCATTGTGCGGGCGGGATGACCCCGCCGCCAAACCGAAAGGAACCGAAAATGGCACGGAAGCCCGAAACCCCACCGAAGCGCACCTTCCGCGTTCGCAAGCAGTACAACGCCGAGCATGGCACCGTGACCTTCGATTGCGTCACGGGCTCCGTCGCGAAGGGCGATGTGGAGGTCGTTTCCGAGGCAATCGTCGTTGACCTGTCGGCCCTGCCGAGTGCGATGCGGTCCCAGGCCATGGCGCACGGCATCGCGCAGAAGCTCGGCGACGCGACGGCGAAGGATGCGGAAACCATCGCGGCGGGATATTCCCCAGAGGATGCCATCGCCGATATGCAGGCGATGTACGACCGCGTGCAGGACGGCGATTGGACAACCAAGCGCGAGAGCTCCGGCGGCGCGACAGGCGGGATGCTGCTCGAAGCCATCGTCAAACTCAAGGTCGCTGCAGGCGAAACCGTCGACAACGACGCCCGGCAGGCCATCCGCGCCAAGCTGAGGGACAAGGATGTTCGCGCCGGCGCGCTGGCCAACGAGGAAATCGCTGCCGAGTACGAGCGCGTCCGCGCCGAGCGACAGGCGGGCAAGACGGCGAACGTTTCCGCCGCGAGCCTCGCCGACTTCTAGTCTGCGTTTCATACGCAACCCCGAGGGGCCGGAGGGAAACTTCCGGCCCCTTACCTTTTGCAGTTTCCCCCGCCGGCCGGGCGGGTGGGTGGGATAGAAAGCCTCACCCGAAATTTTGGCCAAAATCTGAACAGCCCACTTCGAAAGCGGAGGCAGAGGCGGAACTCGGACCCAAAATGGGCAATTCGTCCCGTACGAAAAACCCATTCTCCCTCTGACCTAAACCTTTCTCTTGACACGAATCCGCAAACGTGAAACGATGGGAACATGCAAACGGCAAGCGTCTACGGCAGCGATATCCGCGGCGAGCGCGCGGGGAACACGAAAGTCAAGCGGGTCAGCAATTGGCTGATGGCGCTGTCGGACTTCATGATCGCGTGCCCGGACGCCAGCGCGAAACAGGCGGCGCAATTCTTCGGGAAGAGCGAGGCCTGGATCAGCCAGGTAAAGAATTCCGATGCGTTTCGGTCGCTGCATTCGGCGCGGCGGGAGGAGCACTTCGATCGGATTTCCGGCTCGATGCGGGAGAAGTTGACGACGCTTGCCGAGGTCAGCATTGACGAGTTAGTCGACCGCATCGACACGAATCGGGATAAAGTGACCTTCGGGCAGTTGCACGATGCGGGGAAACTCGCACTCAATGCGCTCGGCTTCGGCGGGAGCGGAACCCGCAATGGCGGAGTAAACGTGAACGTCGACTCGCGGACTGTTGTCGTGCACGACGCGGAGGCGTTAGAGCGAAGTCGGGAGACCCTGCGGCAGTTACGTGAGCGGAACGATGCGCAATTTGCGACGGTCGTTCGGCCGCAGGAAATCGCGGATAGAGCTTCCGAACAAATCGGAGAGGCAGCCGATGCAATTACCGAAAAGGAGCCTCCGACCGCCGCGTAACTTCTTTCCCGCGGGGGCGGTAGAGTTCGCGGAACTCGCCCTGGAAACACCCCCGTTTATAAAGCGGCAACGTCACACCGGCGTGAGGGCTCAAGGTGTTCGATACGAACGCAAGGCGCAGGGATTTCTCGAGCGGCAGAGCGTATGCTACGTTCCCGGCCCCTGGCTGCGCTTTGCGGCACGAGGCGACCGAAAGCTTCGCTGGTGCCAGCCCGACGGACTGTATTTCGATTTCGGCGCTGGGCGCATCACAGTTGTCGAAATCAAATACAAGCACACCGAACTCGCTTGGTGGCAGATCCGGCAGCTATACGGCCCGGTCGTGGCGGCGCTCTTTCCTGGCTGGGCTATTGGCGCTCTGGAGGTGTGTCACTGGTTTGATCCGGCAGTCGGGTTCCCGGAAGCGGTTTGCAACGTCGGGCAACCGTTCGAGGAAAAGGATCGAGGTTGCGCCTTCTATGTCTATGTCTATAAGGGCAAGGCGCACGAAGGCTGATCGACGAAGCAACTTCGGCTGGAAGGTGGCATGAATACCGTGCCGCCTTCCAGTGCTACGGAGCTGTCCCGCGAGGAACTATTCGACCTCTGCGCGGGGGACAGCATTCTCTTCGAGCAAACGTTCTTTCCGAAAACCGTGCGCCAGGCGACACCGCCATTCGCCCGAGACGTCTGGGCGGCGCTGGAAAGCTCCGCGCGGCTGGTCAACATTCAGATGTTTCGCGGCAGCGCAAAGACGACGCGCTGTCGGATGTTCGCGGCGAAGCGCATCGGGTACGGACTCGCGCATACGATACTCTATATCGGGCTGTCGCAGGACAAGGCGATACAAAGCGTTCGGTGGCTTCGTAGGCAGATTGAGTTCAACCGGCCCTTTGCTGAGACTTTCGGACTGCGTCCCGGCAAAAAGTGGCAGGACGTCGAGTGCGAGATCGTCCACGAACTGCTCGACTATCCGATAACGGTTCTCGCCTACGGAGTCACCGGATCCCTACGCGGCGTTAACCTCGACGACTATCGTCCCGACCTGATCATCGGCGACGATATACTAAACGAGGAAAATACCGCCACGCCGGAGCAGCGGAAGAAGGTAAACGACCTGATCTACGGGGCGATCATCAACTCCCTTGCGCCGGAGACCGAAGCGCCCGACGCGAAGTTCGTGATGACGCAAACGCCATTCAATCGCGAGGACCCGAGCACGAAGGCGTTAAACGACCCGGGGTGGCTGAGTCTGCGGGTTGGGTGCTTCACTCCCGAAACGGCGAACCTCGAACTCGAGGCGCAGCGGTCGATTTGGGAGGATAGGTTTACCACGGAGAGCCTTCGCCGCGATAAGCGCAACGCCATTGCGCGAAACGCCTCCTCGACGTGGTATCGCGAAATGGAGTGCCGGATCGTCGCGCCGGAGAATACGGCGTTTCTCGCTTCCTGGCTGCAGTACTACACGCTTCAGCCTCCGATTGAGCAGATGCAAATCGTCTGTGCCATCGATCCCGTGCCGCCGCCGAGCGAAACGCAGATCGCCCAGGGGATGGCGAAAAAGGACTACGAGGCGTTTGTCGTAATCGGACTCTTCGGCGGGAAATATTACCTCCTCGAATACTCGGCCAATCGCGGGCACGAGCCGGAATGGACGGTGGCGGAATTCTTCCGCCTCGGCCGAAAGTGGCGGCCGCAACAGTTCGTCGTCGAAACCGTCGCGTATCAGCGAACGCTGGTGTGGATACTCAAACGGGCGATGCAGCATCAGCGGACGTATTTCGTCGTAAACGAGCTGAGCGATAAGCGGAGCAAATACGACCGCATTCGCGATGCCTATTCCGGGCCAGCGAGTCAGCAGGCATTCTACGTCAAGCAGGAGCATTCCGACTTCATTGACCAATTTTCCAACTATCCAGACGTGACCTATGACGACATCCTCGACGCCGGTGCGATGGCGGTGACGCGGCTTACACGGCTGGCCGATGCGGAAGGGGAAGCGGAAAGTCCGCTTAGAGAATTTGCTTCCGCCTCTGCGCCGCGGCTTGAATTCGCCTACGGGGCGCCGTGATGCCGAGTCAAACGCTTGAAATAAAGCCGCAAACGCCGCTCGCTCGGCGCATCCTCACCTCGGTGCAGGACCGCGTTCAGGCGAGTCGAAAGCAGTACGGGCTGCAGCGTAAACGCTGGCGCGAGGCGGAGCGGGAAGCCGTAGCGTATCTGCCCGAAACCGAGCGGGACTTCCACGCCCAGACGAAACGCCGTACCGGACAGCCGGAATATAAAACGCTCAAGCTGCCGTACAGCTACGGTATGCTCCTTGCGTCGCACACGTATTGGACTACTGTGTTCATGTCGCGGAGTCCGATTAATCAATTTACCGGTCGGCACGGGGAGTCGCAGCAGCAGATCCAGGCGCTTGAGGCGTTGATCGACTATCAAGTCCGCGTCGGCGATCAGATGGTGCCGCTTTATCTGTGGCTCTACGACGCCGGCAAATACGGACTCGGCGTCGTGCATAACGGCTGGGTCGAGGAGCAGTCGGTCGTTGCGAGTATTGAGGAAACGCCGGAGCTGTTCGCGGGCGTTATCCCTACCGGGCGGACAAAGAAGCGGAAAATCAGTCGGACCGTTCGCGGCTATGCGGGCAATCGGCTGACAAACATCCGCCCATACGACTTCTTCCCCGACCCTCGCGTGCCGGTGCGGTTTTTCCAGAAAGGCGAATTCTGCGCCGCGCGGCACGAACTCGGGCTGAATACCGTAATGAAGCGGGCCGAGCAGGGATACTACATCGAGGAGGCGCTCAAGCACGTTCGGCAGCGCGAGGTTTCCCACGGCGCGACAGTCGACGACGCCTATCGCGAATACGGTAGCGAGGTGGTGCAGCTTCCTCTCGACGATTCGTTCTTCGTCTACGACAAGCACAACCGAGACGGGAGTTCGATCAACAACATTCTGGTCAAACTCGTCGAGTGCACAATCGAGCTTATCCCGAAGGACTGGGGGCTCGGCAGCGGGACGTATCCGGAAAAGTGGGTGTTCAGCACCACCGCCGACTTCAACGTGCTCCTCGGCGCGCAGCCGCTTGGGCGCAATCACGACAAGTTCGAGTACGCGGTGCTGGAATACGAGCCGGAGGGGTATGGGCTTACCTCGCGGGGGATTCCGGAGATAACGCAGCCGATCGGCGAGACGCTCGACTGGCTGGTCAACTCCCATCTGTACAACGTGCGCAAGACGCTGAACGACCAGTTCATCGTCGACCCCAGTCGCATCGTCGCCGGCGATTTAAATAACCCGCTGCCCGGCGGAATTATCCGGATGAAGCCGCAGGCCTACGGCGAGGACGTGCGGACGGCGATTACGCAGCTTTCCCAGCACGATGTAACACGAACGCACCTGAATGATATGAGCGCCTTGCAGGCATTCGGTCAGCGGGCGTTCGGCATCAGCGATCAAATCCAGGGAGCGATCCCGCCGACCGGAAGACGCTCGGCGACGGAAGTCCGAACCGGTGCTGGGTTCGGAATCAACCGACTGAAAACGACTTCCGAGTTCTTCTCGTTCATGGGTTGGGCGCCGCTGGTGCAGATGCAGGTACAGAACTCGCAGCAGTACTACGACGAGGAAAAGAAATTCCGGATCGTAGGCGACTTGCTCCAAGGTGCCGGACAGGGCTTTATCGACGTCACGCCCGAGGACATTCTTGGATTCTACGACTACGTGCCCATCGACGGCACTATGCCGATTGATCGCCTGGCGCAGTCGCAGCTGTGGACGCAGCTGTTCGGGCAAATTTCACGCTTTCCGCAGGTCGTGCAGCAGTACGATATGGGGCGGATTTTTGAGTGGGTTGGGCAGCTTGCTGGGCTGAAAAATATGTCTCGGTTCAAGATCGAACTCCAGCCCGACGCGCTGCTCGCGCAGCAGGCGCAGCAAGGGAATGTTGTACCGCTGCCGACGCAGACGACGCGAGGCAATCCGGCGCCGGAGCAGCCTCCGCAACAGACACTTCAGGGCGGGCCGGGAGGGCTTCCTTGATATTCCGTTTTTGTGGCTTTAGCAAAAGGAGAAAGCCGTGACCTGGACAGCCAGTTTCGCCGACAACCGCACCGAGGAAAACCTGACCCATCAGGTCGCCGGGCATGACGGCGAGGCCGAACGCCGCAGTACGATGGCCTTTAACCCCGGCAGCCACAAGTCGACCTTCGACATCAAGATCGCTATCTGCGCGGCTATGAAAACAATCATCGACCGGCGGACGAGCGTGCAAGACGCTTATAATAACCTCGATACTGAAAATCTGGGTATTGCGGAAATGGAGCGGGCCGCTTACGTCGACGCTATGCGCTGTTTTGAGAAGGCGCTGAATCAGCTGGAGATCGCCCAGATGTTCGCGGTCAAAGCGTTGCACACACGAGCGAACGCAGGGTTGAAGGACTGATTCCTTGACCAACGAACTCGAAACTGAAGCCGAAACCGAACTCGACGCACTGCGGGCGCAGTACAAAGCGCTGTCGGAGCTGGCGTCGAGCGACGGGTGGAAGATTTTTTCCGCGTATCTCTCCGCGCGAGAAACGGCGGACTTGCGCAGTCTCCTCGCTCGTGACGCGCGTTCGCGGAGGGAGTTTCTTGCCGGGTCGGTTTCGGCGGCGAAGGAGATCGCGACGTGGCTGTCTGAGTCGCTGCGGATAACTGAGGAGCAGATTTCGCTCCGCGTGGAGCAAAAGCAGGAAAACGAACCCGAGGACATGAACGATGGCTGACAAAAACGATATCGTCGAGACGGAAGAAGAACCGGCTCCGGAGGCGGAAACGGAAACCGAACTCTCCGACGAAGAAAACGCGCTACAGGAATTCCTCGCCGACGACCTCGATGAAGAGCCGGATCAGCTCGAGCCGGACGAGAAAGAGGAAGCGGAAACGGCGCCGGCCGAGGAAACCGTTGTCGCTACTCCCGCGGAGGAGACTGATAAAGCCTCCGTTGAGTCGGACGCGGAAAGCAAAGCCGCGACCGAGGACAAACCTGCGTCGGAGCAGAAGACTCTGACCGAAACTCTTGCGGACATTCTTACGCCGAAGGCGGAGGAGCAGTCGTCCGAGGAGTCGAAGCCCGAGTCCTCCGAAAGCGAGGTTCGTCCATCTCCGGAGCCTCAACAGCAGCAACCGGTTGAGGCGCCTCAGCAAGCTCAGTCGCAGGAGACTCAGCAGCCTACACAGGACGACGCAATCGAAGCCGCGCGGCTGGAGTACGGCGAACGAATTGCGGACTTCTACGGATCGCTGATGACCGAAGAACTGGTCGAAGAGTTGCAGACGAGTCCGGAAACGTTCATGCCGAAGATGGCGGCGCGGATGCATCTGGATATCATGGACGCCGTGAAGCAGGAAATTGCTTCGTCGATGCCGGCGCTTATGCGGCAGTATAGCGAAACGGAAACGGCGCGCTCGGAAGCGGAGGATAACTTCTTCGCGTTCTGGGATCAACAAGGCGCGGACTTGCGTCCGTATCGGCAGGATCTCGAACGGCTGAGTGCGGCATATCGGGCGGTCAATCCGGGAGCTTCGATCGAGGAGTTCACACGTTCGGTTGGGGCTCAGGTGATCGTTACGAATGCTGGAGCGTTTCAGAAACTGGCAAGTGCGCAGGAAGAGCCGCAGACGAATAAGCCGAGCTTCTCCTCGGCGGCGGCGGCTTCCGGGCAAAGCGGTGTCATTGCTGGAACCCAGGCCCGAACGGGCTACGATGCGCTGGACTTCGAGCTATTCGAAGACAGCCCTGACGACTGAGAAAGGACAAGCGACCAATGACGAGTTTCGCAGGACTGCGCGGAACGGGTAGCTTCGGAGCGGACGAACGCCCGAAGAACTTCCGCGAGATGATTCTGTTCCGCAACCCGAACGGAACGGCGCCTATCTTCGCACTCACGTCGAAGATGAGCAAGAAAACGGTGGACGACCCGGAATTCTCCTGGTGGGATGAGCCGAATGATGTAGTGCGGCTGAGGGTCGACGGCGCGGTGGCGCAGGCAGGAACGACCGTCGTCGTCGACGGAGTCGATCCGAGTGCGGCGAGTCCGGGAAATTCCTGGGGTCACGGCAACAATGTCGTGCCTGGCGATCTGCTGCTGGTCGAGCCGAGCTCCGACGCGGCGGCGTGGAATCCGGAAATCATCCTCGTGACAGCGAACGCGGCCGGCGCCGACGCGGCACACCGAAGTCTGACTGTCGCTCGCGGGCAGCTCGGAACAGCGGCTCCGTCGGGAAATCAGTCCATTCCGAACAACGCGACTCTGCTGAAGATCGGCAACGTCAACGCCGAGGGCACACGCGCTCCGATGGCGGCGACGCGCAATCCGATCAAGTACAGCAACCTCTGCCAGATCTTCAAGAACACCTACAAGGTGACGGGGACGGCAGCGAAAACTCGGTTCCGTACGGGCGATCCGGTCAAGAACGACAAGCGGCGGAAAAGCTTCGATCACGCACGGGACATCGAGCTTTCGATCCTCTACGGCCGTCGGAGTGAGGGGACGGGCTCGACGCTGGCTGAGGGGCGCGAGACGGCGGTGACGGGGCTTCCGCAGCGGACGATGGGCGGGCTGCGGCAGTATATTCCGTCGACAATCCTGTCCTCGTCCGCGTCGATGAACACTCTTCTCGACGCAGTCAGTACCGTGTTCGACTGGGAGTCGCCGGCCGGCGACGAGCGGCTCGTGTTCTGCGGGAACGGGGCGCTCAACGCCTTCAACAAGGCGATCACGCAGCGCGGGGCCACGGCGAGTTCTGCCTTCGACCGAGTCCAGTACAAGTCGGACGAAATGACCTACGGCACGCGCTTCATGCGGTATCGCGTGCCGCAGGGCAATCTGTTCCTGAAGGTCCATCCGCTGATGAACCGCGTTCCGATCCTGAACAACGCGATGTTCATCATCGACCCGAGCTGCCTCAAGTACGTCTGCGTTCGCGGGCGGGATACTCGGATGATGGACAACATCCAGGAAAACGATGAGGACGCAATCCGGGGTCAGTGGATGACCGAGTGCAGCATCATGGTCGACAAGGGCGGCCTGACGATGAAGTACATCGGGGCGATGAATAACCTGGACGCGTAGGACTATGAGGAAGAGTGGGCAATTCGTATAAGACGAAAAACCCACTCTTCCTCGAACTGGGGATTAGGTAAATGGCGATAGGTCCGAGAGTCTGGCGAGTTAGCCTTCCGGTAGCTTTGACGGGAACTGGCGAGCCTCCTGATTCGCTCGTAGCGATACAAAACCAGAGTCGTTCGCGCGATGTTCGGGTTGTCGTAGTTGCCGACGCTACGTCCCCGGCAGACGCGGCAGCTGATGCCCGCGCAGTTCCGTCGGGATTTGTCATTGAGCCGAGGGGCCGTCTGGGGTTGGGGAAAGCTGCCGGCGAGAAGTTTGTCGCGTGGGTCCCGGGCTGGAAGCCGGGCGACGCAAGCGTACCGGTAGCAACGCATCCGTTCAATAACGACGTGCGGTTCTAGGGAACTCGGATAGATGCCCAACCTATCTCGCAGGCAGATCGCTGAGCAGCTCGCTACGCTGCTGCACGACAATACCTCAGGCGACATTTCAGCGCAGGATGTGCGGGATAGTTTTGCTCTCGTCGTGAATAACGTTCCGGAGTTTCACGGATCGTTTGCGTCGATTGAGGTTGGGACGCGGATTGAGCCCGGCGACACCTGTCTGACTGACGGCGGGTTGTTCTACGCCGAAACCGACTACGTCACGGCTGCGGACGATCTCATTCCGGAGCTTAATCCTAACTGGCGAGCGCCGCAGAACACCCGTCCGGGCTATCTTTTCTATGCTCAGCCGGCGTTGACGACTCCGATGATTCCGACGCTTCCGGCAAAGCTTCCAACTACAGGGCTCGAAGCTACAATTCTTGACGAGTATGAAGTCCCGGGGCCGGTTTTTCCGGGGATAGTATTTACTACCGAATGGCGGGGTTTGCTTGATATCGAAGTTCAAGATATCGGTGCCGGTCCGCGCGAGCTTCAAGGTCAGATGATAACAGAACATGCGTTTGGGCCGAATTTTTCTAAACGTCTTTCACATACGCGGACGTTGACGTGCGAGATTAAAAACGATGCAGGTTTGTGTCTCAATTTTAATGATTTCAATTCCTGGTCGACACTATCTACCGGAGCGTATCGTCCTCCGGGAGGAAATGTCGATGGTACGGATGACATTCAAATTACTGCTGAGGACTTTGCGGGGCCGAGTCGGATAACCTATAAGCTACGCTTACAGGTCATCCGAGATGCTCAGCGAGATCCGGTGACGTTTACGCTTAATCGAGCAAGACTTCCTGTCGGTATTGCCACTAGGTCGTTTCAAATAGCTCACGGTGAAGGAGCGCCGACGTTGCCCGTAGCGAATCGGCCTTCGATTACGCGGTTTACGCTTGCGCAGGGGAACCTCGATCCTGCACCGGGGTCGATTGCAGGCAACGCTTATAACTTTGATTATTCAGTTGGCCAGCCCGACGATGCTGGAGCCGTACGCGTAATCGGCTTTAAGGGCGCGTTTGAGGCGGCAAATGCTGTAGTGTTGTCTGAGATTGCCCGCGATCACTTCGCGCAGGGGCACGGAACGGTAACGATTCCGGCAGGTACGTCGCTCGCAGTCGGCGAGTCGTATACGCTGCGGCTTCAGGCGTTTGCTCGCGGAGTAACCGAGCCGGCGATTGGAACACAGCCGGCGGCCTACTCGGATATCGTCATTCGCGCTGCAGCGCCTGCGACGACAAACTATCGCTGGGGGCGGATTATTCGAAACACGGATGACGCAACAGCGGCTGCGACGGCAAACCGGATTGTGTTCGCGGACGACGACCTGCAAACGGGAGTGCTGTTGGCGCGAAGCTATGCGGCAACTCCGCCGGCAGCAGGGACGGATGAGTATCAATTCTACCTGGCTGTTCGGGATGGAAGTGTTGAGCCGGTCGGGTGGAATTCTGCCGGGCTTGCGGCTGACGCGGCATTCCAAGCACCGGTTACGCGAACGATTAGCGACGTGCGGTGGGAATTCTGGATACTTCGGCCCGAACTCGCGCGAATGAGCGTCGACGGCGCGATCAACTACGAACCGAGGACGGCGTAGATGGCTAACCTCCGCGGCGACCGCAATTCAGCTCAGCGCGCCGGAACAGCTTATCGCGGTTCCACCGATCGCGTACCGTTTACGTTCGCTCGCGACGTGGCACACGCGGATGCTGTTCCCGGAACGGACGACAATGACGGGGACAGTTGGCGGCAGCATCTGACAGCGGGGGTTGCCGCCAGCCAGGAGGCGATCCGGCAGGCGCAGGCGCGGCTCGATACTTTCGGTAATTTTATCGACGAGGACGGCTTCGCCATTGTCAGTGCGGACCAGGCTGGGGCGGGATATGCCTACCTGGCGCACGATGGGGTGTTCACAGGCAATTCGTCGCCGGCGTTCGTTGCTGGTAATCAGGACACTACTGTTGAAGCGGTCCCGACGGACGGCATTGTGCTCTATATGCGCGTTCCTGGCGGAGTCGATCCGAATGGTGTGCGTATAGACCACCGGCGCAGAAACTCGCTCGTCGTGTCCTACCCGCGCACCTCGGACGCCTGGCAGCGTAGTCCGAGCCTGCCCGGCCAGTTGGCGCACTATGACTATTATATCCTGGTCGACGGCGATCTTGGCAGCGTTATCAGTATTTCCGGGGTGCAGGTCAATGATACCTTCGTCATGCGCGTTCACGGGCACGAAAGTGCTGCGCCGCCTGTCGAGACGCTGGAGGTCATCTCGGATGACGTAGGTGCGCTGCCGGACGCGGCTGACTACCCTGATACTAAGCTGCTTCTGTGGCGAGGTCAGTTTTATCGCCGGGAGTCCGTCAGCGATGGCGAATTCTCGTTCAGTTTCCGGACCGGTCGATATATCCCTTCCGGCGGCGAGCCATCGTATGGCGTGGTCCCCGGACAGTTTGGTCAATTCATCGTCAACCCTAACAGCAACTTCGATGACTTGGCGACTGAGTCGGGCTTTGGGACGCTACTTTATGTGGATCGGGCCGCTTACCGGGCCGCGAAGGGCAGCAACGAGGCGGCGGGCGATGCTCTCACGCTGAATCTCGTCACGGGTGAGACGCCTTCGCGCAGCGGTACAATTGAGTTGCGGCATCAAGGTTCTCCCCTCGCAGGGCCGGACGGACGGACCTACATTCCCTTCCAGAGCGCCGATACGATCAGCGTGCTGGATGCGGACTCCGTGGGCGACGATGTCACGGTCACACTGCAGCGCGGCGGCAGCGACTTTATGACTGTACAGGCCGGCCTACATGTGGAGTGGGTGATCGTCGAGCTGATCCAGACGCAGCTCAACGCCCAGGCCGTTCAGGAAATCCGCGACCAGCTTGCGAATATGGGCTCTCCGTCCGACCCACATACCAATGAGCGCTTGGCCTCGTTAGAAGACAAGACTTCCTCGATTACGTTCGATGATGTGTCGGACGTTTGGCTCGCTAACGAAAACACGCCCGACGCGAACGGTAAGTTCCCCTACGGCCAATGGGCGTGGGTGCCGAGCGGCGGGAATGCGGCGTCCTACGCGGGGTACGACTACGCCGACGATTTCACCGCGTTCTCCGGGAGCGGATTCGCCGGTTCCGGTTCGGGTCTTCTGTGGGTTCTGCCCAACAACATCAACTGGAGTCACGTTCGGCTGATTGTTCGTCGATCTGACGGATCCGTGCGAAGCACAGTCGTCGCACAGTCGCTGCGCAACGCGCCTGCGTCGTTGACGGTGGCAAACCTGCCCGCTCCGCCGCCAGATCACACGATTCGCTGGTCTGCGTCTTCCGATAGTGCCCCCTATGCTGTTTCGAACATTCAGGATACAGACACCATTACGCTCGAGACGTTGCAGGAGACTCATGATCCGGTTTGGGGCAGCGATATATCGGAGGACCTGCGCGAGCGCGTAGCCGCCAACGAGGTGCAGCTTGCTTCGATTAATCAGCAACTCCGTAACGATATTGCCAATCCGGTGTTCCGGGACATCCTGGAGATCAACGACAATAGCGATTGGGACGGTTCGACTGAGCGGTTCCGCATTTTTTCGCACACGATCAATGATGTTCAGGACGGTGATTTCGTCGAGATCGACTGG
>JAPPHK010000079.1:34607-36877 GCA_028820795.1 Nitrospinota bacterium
GGACTGGTGCCGAAGTTCGATGCCGAAGGCAATCTTGGCTACGATCAGGCTATCGGCCCATTACAGCGTCTCGCGCAACGTTCCCGGATCACGGGCGGCTGGACCCTGGGAGCACCGACGGGCGAGCTTACCGGCGGCGATCTGGGGCAGAGCGGCACAACGCTCTACATCAACGCAAGAAAGGCGCTGCGCAGCAAGTCCTATGGCGTCGTTGTGACGGTGACGCGCGGTACGGACGAGATCAGCCGCGTCCTTATACCGTGGTCGCTGTTCCGCACCGGCGACTCTAACTATGTCGCGGGTGGCGTACGCGGCACCCAGGGCATTCCCGTAGGCTACTGGTCCGACAACGCGAACGCCTACCTTGTGGGCCAGGCCGATTGGGCCTTCGACCACGACCGCTTCGAGCTTAGCATACGGGCTGTCAACGCCAACACCGATACGAACAGCCTCCTCCAGGTCCACCTGGCGCGATAACAACCACCGAGGGAGCATCCATGACTGATGATTTGCGCAAACTGGTAGAGGAAGATCTTCCCCGCCTCGCCTACCAGATTATGAAGCCAGTCGCCACGATGCCGAACTCGGCCTTTCCGAGGGGGCGGCACAATTTCGTACGCAGCGCGGACTGGGGGCGGCTGAACGCGGCGGAAAGGCTCGACTACGCCGGGCCGGATACGCTGGACGGCGCGACCGGCTACCACTACAAGGGGCGCTGGTCGCACGCCGAAGGCGGACATCTGATGGATCAGTGGTGGATCGGCTTCTACGGGATCAACCTTACCGACATCACCGACGAGGCTCCGGAACCGGTTCAGGTCGATAACTCAGAGGTCAAGACCATCTCTATCGTCGATTACAAGAACAACAACGCCAGCATCCGGCGCATCAAGTCCAACAAGTCCGAAACCAAGGACACCTCATCCGAGAAAACGTTCGAGGCGACGGCGGAAGCCGAGTTCGAGACCTCCATCACCCGATCAGCCGAGGCCTCCATCGGACCGGTTTCGGGCAAGTCCGAATTCATGGCGAAATTCCGCTCCAAGATTTCCGCGTCGGCTGGCGGAGCGTGGCGGTCGAGCGACCGAATCGAGGAACAGGTGGACGAGGAATACGATGTTCTTCCGTTCTCCCATCGCCAGCTGACAATCAAGGAAGGTCAGCCGCATATTCGGCAGAAGATCCCGACGAAGGGCCTGCTGGACTGCAAGGTGCGGATCTACATCTACAACGCCAATGCCCAGACGTTCGACAGCCTCGACCACGTGATCCGCTGCTGGAGCGGGCTACGCCCCGGACACGTCGCCTATTCGTCCTGGTTCGGTGGGGGCAATGCCGTTCCGCAGTCGGATATCGACCAGTGGGTGCGGCCCTATCTAAACCTCGATATCGAGGTCGAGGCTGACCGGGTGCGCTACTTCGGGAAGGAAGACAACGGCTGGCCCATCCCCGGCCACGAAGCCGATTACGAAAAGGCCAAGGAAGCCTATTTTGCATCCATCGAGAAAGGAGCCCGATGATGAGCCGCCAGCCGGAGCCGCGCATCCCGTTCGAAGAGGACAGCATCCACGAGCTCGCCGAAACGATCTATGCCGATTATGTGGAGGGCGTGCTCGCGCGCGCGGATACATGGGGCCGGGCGGGCGCGCTGGACGGACTGGGCTACAAGGACTGGATCGTCGGCGGACAATCCTATACTCCGCCCGAAACACCGAAACGCCGCGCCAAGGTTCTCGGCAAACTCATTCAAAAGCCCTACTATGCCGACCTCGCAAAGGCGCTCGACGAACGCGGCTTCAACCCGCCACAGCGCGATTGCGGAAAGCGGACGGCTCCGGTCGAGATATGGTTCGAGATATCGGACGGTGTGCTCAGCTACGGGCTGAAGGAAACGCTGGGCCGCGACCTGATGACGGCGCGCTATGACCGGATGTACCTGAAGGCTATCGACGGCGAAGAGATCGTCGCGGTGCATACAGGCATTCTGTCCGGCCCGAACAGCGCGGAGCTGGATGCACTGGGACTGACGGATGACGACTACCGGTTCGAGCTAGGTCTGGAAGGTGAACGCGCCTGGCGCGGCGGCGGGGCGGCGAAGCCTGGCGAGGGGTTCCCGCGTCAGGCCGAGTGGCACGATTGGGCAATCGTCGATGGCGCCTGGAAGCAGATCGGTTTCCAGGGCCGCGATTGGGACGGGGAATACAACGGAGGATAGCATGAACAAGCTCAGCGAGTACATCAAGAACGCTTCCAACCGGAAGCTCATCATC
>JAPPHK010000079.1:36977-38796 GCA_028820795.1 Nitrospinota bacterium
GCGGAAGCAGGGACGGACAGCAGCCTTCGCGCCGACAGCTTCACCTTCTCCGTCTCCGTTTCGGGACGTTAGATGCGTTGGCTGACGACGATCGCGGGCTGGGTCGGAGGAAGCGTGTTCCCGATGGTCGCTATCGCGGGCTTTGCGGCGATGGCCGGGGTGGCGATCTACGGGATCAATGCTGTGGTCAAGGGTGCGTATAGCCGGGGCCTGACAGAGGCGCGGGCGGAATGCGTCGCAGCGCAGGCGAAAGCTAACGTCGAAGCAGAGCGCCGCGTATCCGACGCTGTGACACGCCATACCGAAATCTCGCGTAAAGCGCAGGCCACGGCGACGGCCGCCGAACGTCTGGCGGCGAGGATGCGCGCCGAACTAGCCGCTTCGCGCGCGGCGCATAAGGCGACACTGGAAGGGGAATGCGTGCCGGGATGCCGGGTCGAATTGCCAGAATGATCGGGTTGGCGCTTGTCCTGTCGGGCTGCCTGCCGACGCCTGCGCCGGTCGTCAATACGGTCGTACGCGTAGAGCGATGCCCGCCCGCACCGCCTATCGTAGACTGTCTGGCGTTTCCTGAAGTCGAAAAACCGGTTACGATAGAGAGCCTATTGGATGCGTTCGTGGACGCGCGCAAGGCTCATGCGCATTGCCGGGCGAATTCTCAGGCATGGCAAGAGGAATGGGCTTCATGCGAGAAATAACGATGTTCGTCGCGGCCGTTTTAGTCTGTGGCGTGCTTCTTCTGATATCCTCAGTGAGCTGGGCGTGCGATACGAAGGAGCCCCTGGACCATCGGCTCATGCGCCACGAAGGGGTGCGCACCTGCGCGTACGACGATCACCTGGGCCACCTGACCATCGGGATAGGCCACCTTCTCCAGCGCAACGAGCACCACGAGGAAATGTGCTGGTCGCCGGAGAAAGTCCGGCACGTCTTCGACATGGACGTTGAGCGCGCGCGCCACAATGCGCAATACGACGTATCAGCGCGCACCTGGGATCGCCTGTCGCAGACTCGGCGCGACGTGCTGACTGAGCTCGCGTTCCAGGTCGGGGGCTATGGGCTGTCGTTGTTCCATCGGATGCTGGCCGCGATCCAGGAGGGGAATTTCAAGCTCGCAGCGCGAAATCTGCTCAAATCGCGACTTGCGATGCAGACGCCGAGTCGGGCGCACGAATTGGCCTGCCTGCTGGAGCATGGAGATTAGAATGGGCTTTTCGTCTCGTACGAATTGCCCATTTCGGAGATAACCTATGATCCTATCCCGAGCCGTCGGACGCATTCAGCAAATTCTCGGCTTTCGGCCTGACCTGCAAAACGAGGCGAAGCAGGCGATTGCTGAGACTATCGAGGACCTCGAAAACGGGCAAGTCGGATTTCTGCCTTGGTTTCTCGAAGCGTCGGCGACGGAGGTGCTTTCGTCCGAGGATGAGGGATTTGATCTTCCGGTCGGATTCCTGCGCGAGAACGACGAGACGGAGTACGCGAAATCGCTATTCCTCGACGGCGGGAATATCCCGACGCAGAAAGCTGACTTCATCCCAACCGGAACCTATCGCGGGCGCGTGTGGTTCTATTGGCTGACCCCGACGAGGGTGATGTTTGATAGGAAAATGGGCGAACCGCGAACGGTCGATTTTCTTCACTTCGCGCGGTCGGAAGTTCCGACGCAGGACTCCGACGAAGGGCCGTGGCTGCGCAATGCCTCGTTGCTCGTAATCGGGCTTGCAGGAAACAAACTCGCCGGTTTGCGCGATACGCGGGCGCTGCAGGTCTTTTCCGGGATGGCGCAAGGCGGGCAGAGGACGCTGCTGCAGCAGCA
>JAPPHK010000156.1 GCA_028820795.1 Nitrospinota bacterium
CGATGCTCGTCGTGACGCACGAGATGGGCTTCGCGCGCCAGGTCGCCCACCGGGTCATCTTCATGGACGAGGGCCAGATCGTCGAGCAGAACGAACCCGAGGAATTCTTCAACAACCCCCAATCCGACCGCACGAAACTCTTCCTGAGCCAGATACTCTCGCATTAGGGTATCCGGGCAGACTTGGGTGTAAGGTGTGTTTTCTGACTCTATTCGTGCGAGTGTTTTAGGAGAAGGAAGAAAATGAACAAGATAAGGCTAAAGCCTAGACCGCTTGATATAGGAGATAAAACAGGGTTTGGTGAGCACGATCTTTTTAAGCGTAAAGACTTCGCTGATGGTCTCACAAACCTGATGAAAAACATAGAAGATCCGACTGTCTTTTTGCTGGACGCTCCGTGGGGAGATGGGAAAACCACGTTCCTGAAGCAATGGTCAGGGGAGTTACGACTTAGTGGAGTTCACGTAATTGAATTCGATGCGTTCTTAAGGGATTATCAAGATGATCCGTTCATCGCCCTGTCGGCGGAGATATTCGCTGCAGCCCAGAAAGAAGAATCGCTCGAAGAAATTACTCGCGCAGATTTTATCGAAAGAGCGAAATCACTAGGAAAAGCCTCTCTTTCCATCATAGCTAAAGTAGCAATAAATAAACTGAGTTCGGGTGCAATTTCGCTTGAAGATTTCGAGGAATCAGGCGAAGTCCCGATGGATGATGCTTCTGCAATTCTAGAGGAACGCTTGAAAGCGGCAGAAGCGGATGCGGAGCTTCTGTTTTCTTTTCGTGAGTCGCTTGAGAAACTGGCGAAAGGGATGTCAACCGATGAAGGTACCCCGCTCGTCCTGATTGTCGATGAGCTTGACAGGTGTCGGCCATCTTTTGCGGTGGAACTCATTGAGAAGATCAAGCACGTTTTCTCCGTACCGGGTGTTCACTTCGTCCTGTCGGCCCATCTTCCCCAATTAGCTAAAATATTCCAGAACACATACGGTCTTGGCGGCGAGGAACAAGCCCTGAACTACCTTGAAAAATTTTATGATGTTCGGGTGAAATTTCCGACTCCGCCACCTTGGAGCGCCACCATTACGAGGAGTTATATAGAGCGCTTATGGTATGAACTAAACTTGTTGCCTACGGATATCCATAGTCCAGCTAATTTCCGGGATGCACTCGAGTGTATTTTTCAGAACCGCCAAGTTTCATTGAGAACTATAGAAAAAATAATGACGAACATCGCCTTGTATTATGCGGGGATTTCTTCAAGAGATGGAGAGAGTTTTATCTTGGTCACAGGTATTTGCTGTTTTCGGCACTGTGCTCCGGAACTATACGAGAAAATCGCATCATCGAATGTAACTTTGGATGATATCAATGGATTCTTCGGGTTTGATAGTTGGCCTCAAGACAATACCTCTTCTCTAATTAGAGAACACTGGCGCTATATCTTTGGAGAGGGAGTCAACTCTGATCCTAAGAATTCTTCAGTTAGCCAAGGTAAAGCAAACGACTTGCTATCCAAAATTGCGTCGCAAATTGACAACTTTCATTAACTCCTAATCAGGCGGCCCGTAAGCTCCCGGCGCGAGGGCCTCGATGTCGGTGACGACGTCGAGGATGACGGGGCCGTCCTTCATGCTGAAGGCCTGATCGAGCGCGGAGCCGAGTTCGCCCGGTTTTTCCACGCGGATGCTCGCGGCGCCCATCGACTTCGCGATGTCGGTGAAGTTCGTCTGGTTGAAGTGCCAGAGTTCGTGCGCCTTCCCGCGCTGCGTCCCGCCGTAGGCGTCGTCGAAAATCTTGGTCTCCTGGTTCTGGGAGCCGTTGTTGTTGACGAGGATGACGGCGTTGATCCCCCAGCGCACGGCGGTCTCGACTTCGCCGATGTGATACCAGAATCCCGCATCGCCCGTGAAGAGGAGCACGGGCCGCTCGGGCGCGCCGCATTTGGCCCCCAAGGCGGCGGGGAACCCCCAGCCCAGGTGGCCCGCCGCGCGCATGAAGCTGACGTCGGGGCTCTTGAGGTCGAGATAGCCGCCCGTCCACATGCCCGAATGCCCGGTGTCGGCGAGCACGATGGCGTCGGACGGCAGGTGCTCGCTCAGCGTCTTGCAGACGCGCTCGGGCCGCATGGGCGAAGCGTCCGAATCGAGCAGCGGGGCGAACTCGGCCCGCCACGCCGCGCATACCGTCTCTACGCGCGAGAGCCACGCCCCGCGTTCTGCGACTTCTTCCGCCGCTTCGGTGAGTTTACCGAGCGCGATTTTCGCATCCCCGATTATTGAGGCCTCGAGGGGATAGTTGCGCCCGAGTTCCTCGGGGTCGATGTCGAGCTGAACCGCCTTGACGCCGATTTTCGGCACGCGCCAGAAGTGGGTGGTCATGCCGCCCGTCTGGGTGCCGATGAAAAATACGAGGTCGGCTTCCGAGACGAGTTCATTCGCGCATCTCCTCGAATATGTCCCCACCACGCCGACCGATAGGGGATGATCGCCCCGAATCGATTCCTTGCCGTTCATCGAGGTGGCGACGGGAATCTGAAGCTTTTCCGCAAGGGCGACGAGTTCCGCGTTTGCGCCTGAGGTCCTTACGCCGCCACCCGCGACGATGATGGGCCGCTCGGCTCTAGCGATGACTTGCAATGCGCGGGCGATGCTCGCAGGCTCCGGTTCGGGCCTGTAGGCGGGGACTTCTTTGAAATTCTCCTCGACGATGAGTTCCAGATCGGCGACGTCCTGCTCCACCTGGCCCAGGTTCCCGCCGAAACGCAGGTGCACCGGGCCGGGCGTGCCCGAGGTGGCGACGCGGAAGGCCTGGCGCAGCATGTCCGGGAAGCGCTCGACGGTATCCACGGTGGCGTTGAACTTGGTGACCGGGTCGAACGCGCTGATGTCTTCTATTTCCTGGTAGGCGTTCCGGTAGCGGATCTGCGGCGTCGTGCCGCCCGTGAAGGCGATGATGGGCGCGCAGGCCAAGTGGGCGTCCCGAAGGCCCGCCGCCAGGTTCACGCCGCCGACGATCTGCGCCATGCAGACGCCGGGCCTGCCCGAGGCGCGCGCGTAGCCGTCCGCCATGTAGGCCGCGGCCTTCTCCCCGTGAGTGAGGACGCGGGCGATGCCCGTGCCGCGCTCCTCCATCTGGGCGAGGGAGTGGCTCAATATCGTCGGCACGAAGAAAATGTGGGTGACGCCGTAGGCGTGGAGGGCGTCAGCCATGAACTGCGCCCCGCTCATCTTGGGCATGTTATCCGTCCTTAAAAGTGTGGGTGGAGATATCGCAAATTTTTGAATGACGTTTGCCTATCAGTCTCATCATTACGGGGCTGTTGAAAAAGTCCCCCAATCGAGAGTGTTCACCGACATTCCGGTGTTCAGCGATCTACGAAGAGTCATCCCCCGTGTGTAGGGGCCGCATACATGCGGCCCTGCCTTTTTGCCTTCACAACATGGGTCGCATATATGCGACCCCTACACACCCCAACCCCCTAGCCAGGGGTTTTCTCAACAGCCCCCCTCAAGGGGGGAGTGATTGCTTCGCTCCCTTTCGAATCCAAAGCCCGGAATCCCGCTATCGACAATCCCCTTTGAAATCTTTTATGCAATCCCTATCACCCCTTTCGCCTCGTCCACGCTGGCGATTTCGCGGCCCATCTCACCCGCGATTCGCGCGATGCGCGCCACGTGATCGGCGTTGTCGCCGAGTTCGCCGGGGTGGAGATACGGTTCATCCTCGGTGCCGACGCGCACGTGGCCGCCGTGCATGACCGCCATCGTCTGCATGTGGATGTGCGTGGGGCCGGTGGCGCTCGCGATGTAGACCGAATCCGCGGGCAGGTTCGAGACGCGGTGTAAGAACTCGCTCAGGGAAGGCGGCGACCAAGCCCCGCCCGGACGCCCGAAGAAGCACGTCATGAGGATGGGCGGCTCGACGAGTCCTTTCTGGAGCAGGTCGTCGATCATCCAGGTCTCGCCCAGCGTGAAAACCTCGAACTCGGGCTTGACGTTGTAGTCCCTGCACAGCCGCATCATCTCGGCGAGTTCCTCGCGGGGGTGGAGCATCATCACGTCGCGCGCGATGAAGGCCATGTTGT
>JAPPHK010000296.1 GCA_028820795.1 Nitrospinota bacterium
CCCCCCCCCATCCCGGCCCCCGTGCCCACCCCGTTTATGGGGCCACCCCTGCCCCCTGTCCAACTCCCTTCGGGCGCCCCGGGGCGCGCCGCCCCCCCGGCCGCTCCCATATTCGCGCTAAGAGCCGGGGACACGCTGGGTAGCCTGCTACCGCAGGGCGGGGAGTTTGCGCCACTGTCAGCGGCGCTCTCGGCATCAGGCGGCGCCGTAAGTGCTCCACGAGAGGGAGCGGCTTACCTGAAATCCATTTCCAGCGACGGCGCGAACGGATTTCATGCAACCTATGTGATTAGCGGCGAGGAAATACCCTTTCATTTTCTGAGCGAGGACTTCGGTACTGTCACCTCTCAATTCGGTAAAGATAGAGACGACGGCCATCGCGCCCGTCTCTGGTCCGTTAGAGTTTCCGGTAGCGGTTCATTTTATCAAGACCCACGCGATGGTGGCCACTCGGACTACGCCTATTTCGACACAAATCACTGGTTCTATAGTCCCCCTGAAGGAGGATGGTCTAGAGCATATTCTGTGTATGGCGTACGCACCGCTCCGGAGAATCTGCCCGCCACGGGAACAGCCTCCTATGACGGGGGAATGCGGCTCGAAGTATGGAACGCGGACGACGCGAGTTCGAGTACAAGCAGATATCGTATTCGTAGTCGTGTCTTTGCCCTGGAGGCGAATTTCGATGACAGTGAAATTTCCGGCCACGCTGGTAGGCTTGAAATTCAACCCCCAGGACAAAGCGCTTATGTTCCGATGCCCGGCAACTCGATTGCGATTTCGGGAGGTGGGTTCGAAGGGAGCCGCTTCACCGCGGACTGGACAGGGGAGGATACCGATGCGAACAGCGCCCCTGAAGACAGCGTTCGCGGGTTCAGCGGCAAGATGCTCGGCGAGTTCTACGGCCCGGCGGCGGAAGAAGTCGCAGGCGTGATAAATGGGAGTAGAACCGCCACCGCCACCACTCCCGAGCAGCAAGTCCTCGGGTTCTTCGAGGGGAGAGAGCAGGTCGAAAGTGTGAATACGAGCACAGAGGCGTTTATGCCCGTGACGAATGCGATTGAAAGAGACCATGTCGATACCATGGTAAGGGCGGCAGCTCAAAGTGAAGCCTATGTGAAATCCATCGCTCGTGACGGCGCGGGTGGGTTTCATGTGACATATGTCGTCAGAAACCAGGAAACGAGCGTTCATTTCGTACCAGAGGATGCGTTTGGTACGGCGTCCTTTCGCAAGCAAGATGGAGATTTAATTCACCTACTCTTACAATACAACCAGTTCAACTTTCTCCAGCACGTTGATGTCAATGGCTGGATACACCATGAGGGTGATGACGTAGAGATGGGCAGTTATTGGGGCTACAGCGTTCACGGTGAGCAAACCGCCCCGGAGAATCTGCCCTCCACGGGTAGCGCCACCTATAAAGGACGCTTTCGCGCCGATATTTGGAGCGCAGATGACCACGATAGCAATACCGGCAGGACACGTTTTCAAAGTAGTGGCGACTCCAGTCTTACGCTTGAGGCGAATTTCGGAAACGGCGGAATTTCCGGCCGAATAGAAAGGCTTGTGGTTCGACGCCCTGGAGAAAGCAGTGATTCACCGTTAGCGGATTCGAACGCGATAGACATCTCGGGCGGCGCAATTACGGGAAATACTTTCACCGCGAACTGGGCGGGCGAAGACACCGATATGAGCAGCGCGCCCGAGGACACCGTTCGAGGGTTCAGCGGCACGATGAACGGCGCCTTCTATGGGCCTGCGGCGGAGGAAGTCGGAGGTCTGATGAACGGGAGTCGCGCAGCCACGGCCACCACGCCCGAGCAAATCGTGATCGGTGGTTTCGGAGCACAAAAGATGGAGTAGCAGGCGCTACGCGGAGAGCGGGAGACCGTGGCAACGATTTTGCGGTCCATGGCGGCCTTGGCGGCGTTCCTCGTCGTCTCCGCCGCTGTAGTTCTGCTCCCGTTCGTGGCGCATGCGGCCTCCCCTACGGGATCGGGGGAAGCGGCCGCCAAGCATAACATATCGTCTCTGGCGTTCGCGCGCCTGCTTATCGAGGCCGGTCGGTACCGGGACGCGCGGGTGTTCCTGGAGCAGGCCTGGCCCGCTACCGAAGAAAAAAAGATCGAAAGACGCTTCCTGCTCGGCAAGGTCTACATGCGCCTCGGCATGCCGAGGAAGGCGGCCGGGCAGTTTGAAGCGATCCTCGTCATCCGCCCGGACCTGACGAGGGTGCGGCTCGAACTGGCCAGCGCGCATTACGCCGCCGGGTTGGATGAGAAGGCGAAGCGCCATTTCGAGTTGTCCCTCGCGGACGGCCTGCCTTCCTCGGTGGAGAACGCCGTCGAGGGATTCATCCATACCATCGACGCGCGCAAGCGCTGGTCGCTGCACCTCTCGGCGGCCTTGCTGCCGGAGACCAACGCCGTCCGCCGCACCGGCAGCCGCACCGTCCAGATCGGCGGCGCGACGTTCCGCCTGAACGAAGACGCAAGAGAGGCGCCCGGCGTCGGCGCGCAGCTTGCGGCGGGAGCGGCGTTCTCCCCCAGAATCGCCGATGACGTTCGCGGGCATTTCGCCCTGTCCTCTGCGGCCAAACTTTATGAGAAGTCGCAGTGGAACGACATCTCCCTCATCGGTGAAGTCGGGCTCACGAGGCTTTTCGATGGCGGTGCTCTCTCGGGCGGATTGCGCCTGGGTCGCCGCTGGACGGGTTCGGAAGGATTTCAGAGCAGCGTCGGTCCCTGGGCGAGCTTCGAGCGCCGCATCTCGCGCCGGGTCCGCATCAGACTCCGAACGCACCTGGATTACCGCAAGCACGACGAGCGAGACGACCTGGACGGATGGCGCCTCGCCGTGAATTCCAGCCTCCGTTACGCGCTGGACAGCCGAACGGTTCTGGAGGCCGGGCCGCTGTTCGACGCCGTCGAGGCGCGCAAGGACCACCGGAGCAGCCGTCTCTTCGGTCTGAGTGGGGGTGTTTCGCGAACGTTCAAAAACGGAATTCTCGTCTCGGCCACCGCCTCCGTTCAATCGCAGCGCTACCGTGGCAAGGACCCTCTTTTTCAAACGAAAAGAGAAGACGTTGCGGCCAGGCTGAGTATCAAGTGGGTGAACACTTCCCTGAAATTCTCAGGCTTCGCGCCATACTTGGGGTATTCCTACGAAAAAAACCGCTCCAACATCTCGTTGTATGAATACGAGAACCATGGCGTGCTCATGGGTTTGACGCGGGATTTCTGAAGAACATTACCATCAGCGAGAATTACCGGGCTTGAAGCGAAAAATGCGCCCGGTCTTGCGCATTCGCTCGTGCGCGCCATAGAATCGCTCGCGTCGTTCTCATCCGCCCGTAAAGCTGCCTGTTGGTCGGATTCTCCGGGAGGCCCCACGTTCTGCATGTCAAATCTCTACGCGGTCGGCGACATCCACGGCCAGATCCACATGCTCGAAGCCCTGGTGGAGCGGGTGCCCTTCAGGGAAGACGATGAAATCGTCTTTCTGGGCGATTACGTCGACCGGGGGCGGGATTCGAAGGCCGTGGTCGATTTGCTGATCCGCTTCAGGCGCGAATATCCCAAGTCCGTCTTCCTGCGCGGCAACCACGAGGACATGCTCCTGGATTACCTCGCCGGCGGTGGGAGCTATTATCCGGGCGTCTACGTGATGAACGGCGGCGACGCGACGCTCGAGAACTACCGCGACGAGAGCGGCGACGTCCGGCTGCCGGCCGAGCATCTCGAGTTCTTGGGCGACCTCGAGTGGCATCACGTGAGCCGCGGATTCATCTTCGTGCATGCGGGCCTCAAGCCGGGCGTTCCCCTCGACCGCCAGGACCCGATGGATATGGTATGGATACGGGAGGAATTCCTCTATGCGGAGTACGATTTCGGCAAGCCCGTCGTTTTCGGGCATACCCCGGGATGGGAGATAAAAAACGAACTTCCCTTTTACCTGGGGATCGACACGCGCGCCGTCACCGGCGGGCGCCTGACCTGCGTGGAACTCGCCGGGGGCGGGGTCGTGAACTGCTACCAGGTTTCCTCGCAGGAAGTGGAATAAGCCGGCC
>JAPPHK010000190.1 GCA_028820795.1 Nitrospinota bacterium
GCGGAGTTTTATATCGCACATGGATTCTGCCAAACATAATTTCGGCGAAGTCAAAAAAATCAGAACCGAAGCGATCGGCGTCGCGGGAAAGAGAATTTTCCGCATCCTGATCGATTGTCCCACGAAGGCTGCCGCCACGCTCTGGCTGGAGAAGGAACAGGTTTACGGTCTTTCGATGGCGATGAAAAAAATGGTGGAGGCGAAAGGGCAGGAGGAACGCTCGAGCGAGGAGCCGGATTTTCCCGATATCGCCGAGGTCGGCTCCACCCCGGTGAGTTCAGAAGGATTGCTTGAGTTCAAGGTGAGTCGTCTGGGGCTGGCGTATGGTCCGGGCAAAAGCCGCGTGACGGTTTTTTTCTACGATGAACGAGACGAAGTCGCCTCAGAGGGGGAATCTTCGGAAGAAGAGGAATACGAAGATGAGTCCGTCGGTCCCGCCGCTCTGCAGGTGAGTCTTGCGCATGTGCAGTTGGATGAATTCATCACCCAGAGCCTCGATGAATGCTCTTCCGGGCGGGGGACGGATGCGCTCTCTCGTCACGCCATGGTGGCCACTGGCAAGGTCGACCCGAATACGAATGGGCATTTTCGTCATTAAATTGCGCCTATCACACGCGACAGGAAAATCTCGTGGCCCGGAAATCCTCTTCTATTGAAGGCCAAGAAACGCTAGATGCGCACGAAGCACAAGCGTATCGTTTCGAGCCGGCGGAAATCGAGAACCTTTTGCTTAACTCGGAAATTCTGGGCGGCGAGTTGGTGCCGCAAGGCTCGAACTACACGTTCGCCGTGAGGATGGGCGCGGAGGATTTTCAGTTCTGGGGGATATACAAGCCTGCAAGCGGGGAGCGCCCCCTTTGGGATTTTCCCTACGGTACGCTGCATTTCCGAGAAAGGTGTTCTTTTCTGGTGAGCCATCACCTGGGATGGCACTTGGTTCCTCCGACGGTGATTCGTGAAGGTCCGCACGGGGAGGGCTCCATGCAGTTGTGCGTACCCTATGACGGGAAATCGAACTATTTCACGCTCCGGGCGGAGGGTCGCCCGGAACTGGTGCTGCTCGCTGCGTTCGACATCATGGTGAACAACACGGACCGCAAGGGCGGCCATTGCTTCAAGTCCGAAGACGGCCGTGTCTGGGGGATCGACCACGGCCTCACGTTTCACGCCGAGCCCAAGCTGCGCACCGTCATCTGGGACTATGCGGGCGTTTCCCTGTCCGAGGCGCAGGTGAACGACGTCAAAAGACTGGAGGCCAGCTTGAGCGATAGCGACAGTTCCTTGAGGCGCGAGATGAACGAACTCCTCGAATCCGAGGAAGTGGATATTCTCCTGGAAAGGGTGGTGCGCTTCAGGAAGAATCCGTGCCTGCCGACGCCGGAGGAATACCGGCGACTGCACTGGCATTTCGAATAGCTTCGAATGCGCCCGGAACAATTGTGAAACACTGAGGTGTAGGCGATGAGCGCCCATGCGGGCCTGACCGGGAATCGGCTGCTTTTCTTTCTTTTCTGCTTCATTCTCTGCTCGACTCTTATCGGATGTCTGGAGACTACGCGCGTGCGCAGGAGAGCGCCGCGTGATGTGATGAACGAAAAACGCTGGTTCGTTCACGACAATCCCAATCATCCTCAAGCCAAAAATTTTTTAAAAGAACTCGATGATTACGATTTTCAAAGGACGACCCGAACGCACACGGCCCGCGCGTATAAGGAGTATCTGGACTATCACTTTGACGGCAAGTACGTGCGCCGGGCGCGCTACTGGTGGGAGCAACTCATGTATCAGGAAGCGCTCGAATCGAAAAAAACCGGCGCCCTCGAAGAGTTCCTGAAGCGCTTTCCCGAAGGCTGGTTCGAGTCGCCCTCCGACGTAGATATCCAAAAGAGTGAATATGAAGTTTTGAGGGGAAAAGACGAGGTCGTATCCTACAGGGCCTTTATTAAAAAATACGAAAAGGCGCGGAGCGAATGGACCGAAGCAGCGACCCAGCGCCTGGAAAGATTGCTGCTCGATGCGGCGAAAGCCTCGAGCGATGTTCTCGAACTTGAAAGATTTGTCTTCGACAATCCCTATAGCCCGTATCTCGACGAGGCGAAGGACGCTTTGCGCGCGGCGAGATTCGGGGAGGCTATGCGGTCCGAGAAGGAGGCGGACTGGAAAGCCTTTATTCGCAGATTCGAAGGCTCGAAAGAAGCAGCTCTCATGCAGCAGCACATGGAGGCGCGGGCACTGGCAGGGGCCGAGCGCTCGGGCCGCGTTTCGGCGCTCGAGCAATTTCTCGTGCGCTACCCCGGTTCGGTTCACAAAGGGCGAATCCTCTCCTCCATCAACAAAATGGCGCAGGAGAAGAATCAGCAGGTTCATCGGTGGGTGCGCGTGAAGAACGCTGAAGTCGAAGTGTATAGGAAGCCCAGATGCAAATCCTGCAGACCCTATCTACGTTCCCACGGTACGTTGATCAACGAAGATCCTGATTTTTCCTTCGATGTGGGGCTCCAGGTAGAACTCATCCGGAACGGAAAAAAATGCTGCCGCACCAGGCACTGGCTCAGAGGGTTGAGACCCGGCGAGAGTCGTCCGTTTTCATTCCCCATACGCGGGAAATCTCCCAAAAGAGGCAGTCCCGCTCCCCGGTACGAAATCGAAGTGATATCGGGCTCCGCGTATCGCAATCCACAGGAGGAACGAATCATGGAAATCGAGGGTCTGGGCGGGAAGAGCAAGGGTCCTCAAAGCGATCGCTTCGCGCCGGTTCGAGTGCCTGATCTGAATTGAAATATCATTATCCGCCAGTATGTTATAAGTATATTTTAAAGTAAAATAGAGATAATTTTCCCTGTTCTCCGCGGGCACTATCGGTTCTTACGTCCAAGTCTGCGCCGATTCACTTTCTTGATGTGTTTGGCGATGTAATGCACGAGGGCGGGGTTGCCGATGAGCAGGGATTGCCGCCATTTGCGCGCGGCGTCCAGGTCTTTGGGCGTGTTCTCCCCGGAGAAGAAGCTATCCAGTTCGCTCCACCTGTTCGTGCGGTCCCGCCGGGCGAGTGTGACGCCCCCCGCTTCTTTCACGATGATGGCGCCCGCCGCCACGTCCCAGATGCTGGGAACGCCGAATAGCGTATAGTGCAGGCCTCCGCGCGCCACGAGAGCCTGCTCGTAGCACATCGAACCTGTGGCGCGCACCTCGCCCAGGTTTTTCTTGAGCGGCCCCGTGGGGCGAAATTGTGTCCAGTATGAGCCGGGGAGCGCAACGATACGCTTTCCCGTGGGCTTGTCCTCTCCCGCCACCTCGATTCGATTATCGTTGCGATACGCGCCGCCTCTTTCGTATGCGTGGTAGATGGTGCCTTTGTCCTCCGGCGTGAAAATCGCACCCGCAATCGAACGCCCACGCTTCAAGACTCCCACGGAACAGCCCCAGACGTGCAGGCCGTTCAGGAAATTCTTCGTGCCGTCGAGGGGGTCCAGAACCCAGAGATACTCAGGCACCTCGCGCGCGCCCTGCGCTTTAGCCTCTTCTTCGTCTTCGGGTTTTTCCTCGCCCAAAACGCCATGCGCCGGAAAATTTTCATTTATCGCCTTGGTCAGAAACTCCTGGCTCGCGCGGTCGGCTTCGCTCACCGGGTCGGTTTCGGCCTTGTTCTTGTAGTCGACTTCCACCTGCTTCCCGAAAAGCCCCATCAGGATTTCTCCCGCCTCGCGGGCGAATTTGGAAGCGGCTTCGGCCAATTCTTGGGGAGGAGGGTCGTTCATTGCCCACGCTCCAGTGGAGGGAGGTCGAGACGCTGGGCGATTTCATCGAGTTCAGCGATCCGTTCGGGCGGCAGCTCGAACCCGTCGCGTCGCCGCTTCGTCTCGCTTTGATGCTCGATTTCGCCGGGCATGAAGATCGTCTCCACACCCGCGGCTTTCGGTGTGGCCTTGATGATGGAGATGAAAGCGTTGGCGGCAGCACGGAATTGCGATACCGGGAGCAGCGACTCTACGTTGATGGCGACGAAAATGCTGGTAACGCGGCTTTTCCCGTGAAACTCGTTGATGCCCACGATCTCGTGGCTGTGGCCTC
>JAPPHK010000117.1 GCA_028820795.1 Nitrospinota bacterium
CATTCTGGCTTTCGCCGCCGCGTTGGGGGTAGCGTACCGGATGAAATCCGCAATCGCGGCGCCCACGTCGGCCCTCAAGAGAAAATCGATGAACTTGTGCGCGTTTTCAGGGTGCGGTGCGCCTTTGGGAACGCACAGGCAATCCTGCCACAAGAGTCCGCCTTCCCTGGGCACGACATAGCCGATGTCGGTGTCTTTTTTCATAATCTGGAGAATATCGCCGTTCCACTCCATGGCCAGATCGACTTCGCCAGCGAGCAGCAAGTCCTGGCCGTCATCATCGGCGAATACTTTGATGTGGGGCTTTTGGCGGATGAGCATCTTCTCTACGTGCCTTATCAGAGTGGGGTCGGTGGTGTTCAGGGAGTGTCCCAGCAGCTTGAGGCCCATCTGAATCGCAGTGCTCTTATCCCCTTGGAGGGCGATGCGGCCCTTGTACTTGTCCGATGAGAGCAGCCACTTCCAGCTGTCGGGAAGCCCCTCGACGCGGGATTTGCGGTAGCCGATCCCGGCCGTGCCCCACATATAGGGCTGGGAATACTTGCGGCCCGGATCATAGGCGGCGTCCTGGAAAATCGGATCGACGTTGGCCTTGTTGGGGATCAGGGAATGAGCGAGCGGCAAGAGCATCCCGGCTGCGATCATGCGCCCGACGTAGTTATTGGTCGGCACGATGACGTCATAGCCCGGGTTGCCTTTTTGGAGTTCGGCGAACAGTTCATCATTATCGGCGAACAAATCCATTTTCACTTCGACCCCGCTGGCGGCTTTGAAATCGGCCAGCGTGGTTTCGCCGATGTAGGTGTCCCAGTTGTAGAAGCTCAGTTTTTTGTCTTCGGCGCTCCAGGCGCTTCGAGGTGAAAGACTCAGGGCAGTTGCCGCGGCGCCTAGGCCTAGGAGAAAAGAGCGGCGAGATAAAAAGGAAGAATGGTTATCGTTCACGTGCATCGTATGAGGTTCTCGCGATTTCCATCAAGACTCTTCCAGCGTGCAGAACACCTCCACGAGGTTGTCCGAGGGGTCTCTGAAGAAAAGTTGCCGCAATCCCAGCTCGGCGTTGACACCGTCTTTCACGTCCACGCCCGCAATTTCAAGCCTTTTCTTTACCGGCTCCAGGTCCGACGCAGCGAAGGCGAAGTGGGTTTCGCCGGCTCCGGTGCCCGGAACGCTCGTTTCGCTCGCCCGATCCTGGCGTCCCGTGAGATGGAGCTGGCAGGCGCCCGCCTGGAACCAGTAGCCGGGATTCGGCAGGTCCGGGCGGTCGATTTCCGCGAGTTCGAGCAGACCGGCGTAAAAATCACGCGCTTCCTCGAGATCATCGACGCTGATGGATATGTGGTGCATTCCCTCCAGCATGAATCCGCCTCCGTTTGTCAGTTGGTGGATGAGGATACGAACTCAGGCTCTATCCTTTCGGGTATGATGCCCGCCTCCGCGGCGCGGCTCAATAACGCAGAGACGGCCTCGCGCCCGGCGTCGCCGTATGAGCGCGTCCATTCGTTCACGTACATGCCGACGAAAACGTCCGCCTTGTCGCGTGGCAGATCCCTGGCGTAGGCCATGGCGTGGTCGAGCGCCTCGTCCCGGTTTTCGAGCGCGTAGGCGATGCTCTGGTGAAGCAGGCGACTCACCTCGCCAACGACTGCAGGCCCTAAGTCTTTTCGGATGACGTTGCAGCCGAGGGGCAGGGGGCCTCCGGTTTCACGCATCCACCACTTGCCCAAATCCTCCACGAGATGAAAGCCCTCCTCCTCATAGGTGAGTTGGCCCTCGTGGATGAGAAGCCCCGCCGGTGATGCTCCCCTCTTCACCTCGTCCATGATCGCATCGAAATGAACTACGCGGTGTTTGGGTTCCTCGCCCCCGAGATAGAGGCGAAGCGTGAGATAGGCCGTGGTCAGAAGGCCCGGTATGGCGATTTCCACATCTTTGAGCGCCTCGGGCGTCATCGGCTCGCGCGAGATGATGACGGGGCCGTAATTCTCCCCGAAGCTCGCCCCGTGCGGCAAAATGGCGTAGCGATCCGCCAGATGGCAATACGCATGAAAGCTGATGGCGCTCACCTCGTATTTGCCCTCGAAGGCGGCCTGGTTCAGCGTTTCGATGTCGTGGAGTTCGTGGATGAATTCGTATTCTCCCTGCGCGATCTTCCCGTTCGCCAGGGCGTGGAACATGAAGGCGTCGTCCGAATCGGGGCTATGGGCGAGGCGAATCGTTATTGACACAGGTTTTAATTCTCCGAAAATACGGGTTTGGTGAGGTTTCAAACATCAGAGGGCGATAGATAATCCCGTCTCAAATCCGGTGCTCCCCCCTCGGCGGCGGAGCGCAAGAGAGCGCCGATGAGCGCGGCCGTGGCTTCGAGGTCCGATTCCATGAACGTCTCCACCGGAGAGTGGGAATAGCGCCTGGGCATATTGATCGGCACGGTAGGCAACCCGCCCGGCCGGGATTTGCTCAAAGTGGCGGAATCGAGAAACGTGCCCACGAACACGTCTTCCTGCAGGGGCACGTGGGCATCGCTCGCCACATCCTTCACCCACTGGATCAGCTCAGGCGGGGTGATGTAGCCGTAAAGGCTCATGGGCTGGTGATCGTACCTGCGCAATACCGGCCCGGCTCCGATCTTCGACCCACGGGCGTCGGAACGGCCCGGGCCGTCCGAGGGCACGTTGTCGAGCACGATGGCGAGAGAGGGGGAGTCGCTCCCCCCTTCATCCGCGGTGAGCACCGAAGCGCCGCGCCCGCCGATTTCCTCCTGCGCGCAGAAGGCGGCGCTCAGGCGTAGCCTGTCCGAGAGCGAGTTGGCCGTGTTGATGAACGCCTCCACGCACAGGGCGCAGCCCGAGCGGTTGTCCACCGCCTTCGATTTCCACGCTCCGCCGGGGAGCTGGATGAATGGGCTGTGGAATACGCCGGGCGTGCCGGCCTCGATGCCGAGGGCGCGAATCGGCTCATCGTCCGAGGCTCCTAAGTCTATCCACATCTCATCCACGCCGGGGTGTTCCTGGCCCTGCAAGGTCTGGAGATGCCCGCTTCGCACGTTCACGACGCCCCGGTGGAGATTCCCGTCCAGCGTCAGGAGGGAGACCTCTCGGCCCGGAAAAATCGAATCCGCCACGAGCCCCACTTTCTCGAAGCGAATCGCGCCGCCCGCCTCCACGCCCGTGACGACGAGGCCGACCTCGTCCATGTGGCATTCCAGGACGACGTGAGGAGCCGCCTCGTTCGCTTCGTGGCGGGCGATGAGGTTCCCGATATCGTCGCGCCGCAACTCGCTCGCGCTGTCTTTCACCATCTCCGCGATGGCGTCGCGCACGGCTCCCTCATGACCGGGCGGGCCGGGCAGGGAGCAGAGCATCTTCATTCTTTCCAGCAAAGCAGATGACATATAACGGTCCTGGAATTTTAGTGTTTTTCATCAAATTATTGGCGCGGAGATACTCTCACGGGGGGGAGCGCTTGCCAAGCCGGAGAGGCGCAGGCGATGAAAAATAAATTGACCGCTTCGGGGCGAGAATGTAGGCTTTGGCGCGATGCCCTCTTGCGTGGATGAGGCGCCCGACCCTAGGATGGAGAGAACTGCAGTGAACGATGTCGGCCAAATGCCGGATTTACTGAGCGTGGTCATGCCGTGCTACAACGAACGGGACACGATTCGCGAAATCGTCGCCCGCGTTCAGGCCGTGGCGATGAATATCGAACTCATCATCGTGGACGACGGCAGCACGGACGGCACCCGGGACATCCTGGCCGAGATTGAACAAAACGGCGCGCGCGTCATCTATCGCGAGAAAAACGAGGGGAAAGGGGCCGCCCTGTGCGACGGCTTCGCGGCGGCGAACGGGGATGTGATCGTCGTGCAGGATGCGGACCTGGAATACGACCCCGCCGAATACGCCGATCTCTACGATCCCATCCGCCGGGGAGCGGCCGACGTGGTCTACGGCACGCGTTTCGGCGGAAAGCCCCAGCGCGTGCACATGTTCTGGCACAAGGTGGGAAATTGGATGCTGACCACGCTGGCGAATATGCTGTTCAACTGCACGCTCACCGACATGGAAACCTG
>JAPPHK010000121.1 GCA_028820795.1 Nitrospinota bacterium
GTGAACGGCCTCGTCGTGGGCGCGGTGTACGCCCTCATCGCCCTGGGCTACACGCTCGTCTACGGCATCTTGCAGCTCATCAATTTCGCCCACGGCGAAATCTACATGATTGGCGCCTACGTGGGCATCGCCGTTCTGGCGGTGCTGGGAACGATGGGCCTCACGCAGACGAGCCTCGCGCTGAGCATCGTTCTCGTCTTCTTAATCCCGATGATCTATTGCGCCGCGTACGGCATCACGCTGGAGCGCGTGGCCTACCGTCCGCTGCGGGGCGCGCCGAGGCTCTCCCCGCTCATCAGCGCGATAGGCATGAGCCTGTTCCTGCAGAACTACGTGCAGGTGGTGCAGGGCGCGCGCGATAAGGCGTTTCCCAACCTGCTGGAACTGGGCAGCTTCCAGCTCTTCGGCGCCTACGTGAACGGCCTGCAGATATTCATCCTCATCCTGGCGCTGGGCCTCATGGCGGCGCTGCAGCTTTTCATCAAGAAGACGAAGCTCGGCAAGGCCATGCGCGCCACCGCACAGGACAGGACCATGGCCTCGCTCGTCGGCGTAAACGTGAACCGCGTGATCGCGGTGACGTTCGCCATCGGCTCCGTTCTGGCCGCCGTGGCCGGCGTGATGGTGGGCATGTACTACGGAATCGTGAACCACCACATCGGTTTCGTAGCGGGAATGAAGGCGTTCACCGCCGCCGTTCTGGGAGGCATCGGCAACGTGACGGGAGCGTTCCTGGGCGGCTTTCTGCTGGCGCTCCTCGAGAGCTTCTGGGCGGGGTACGTCTCCGCGGTCTACAAGGACGTTTTCGCGTTCATGGTGCTGGTCGTCGTCCTCATCTTCAGGCCCGAGGGCATACTGGGCGGCTCGGGCGGCGAGGCGGACAGGACATGAGCGCGTACGCGAGAGTCCCGCTCATCGGCCTTTGGTTCGCCTTTCTGGCGCTGCCCCTTGCGGGGTGGAAGAACAGCCTCTGGATAGGGCTCGGCTGCGCCGCCGTCGTCTTTGTCGTGAGCGCGACGCGGGCGAGCGTGCAGTCCGGCGCTCTGGCGGGGCCTGCCGATCAAATCAAGAAAAGATTCACATCCGCCTGGCGCTTCATCGAGGAGAAATCCTACGACAAGCGATATTTCAGCATCTTACTGCTCCTCATCATCGCGCTGCCCTGGATGCTCGACCGCTATTCCACCGACGTGCTCGTCATCACCGGCATCTACATCATGCTCGCCCTGGGCCTGAACGTGGTGGTCGGCTTCGCCGGTCTCCTGGATCTGGGCTACGTGGCCTTCTACGCCGTGGGGGCGTATTCCTACGCTTTGCTGAACAGCTGGTACGGACTTTCCTTCTGGCCGGCCTTAGGGGTAGGCGTGGCCAGTTCCGCGCTTTTCGGGGTCATACTGGGGATTCCCGTGCTGAGGCTCAGGGGCGATTATCTCGCCATCGTCACGCTCGGCTTCGGCGAGATCATTCGTCTGGTTCTCAATAACTGGGACAACGTAACCCAGGGCCCGAACGGCATCCTGGGCATCGGACGCCCCTATCTGGGCGAAATGCGCCTCTACAAGCCCATGCACTTCTACTACCTCGTCGTCATCTTGTGCATCGTCACCATCTTCATCGTGAACCGGCTCGACAAGAGCCGCCTGGGCCGCGCCTGGGCTGCCATGCGCGAGGACGAGACGGTGGCCGAGTGCACGGGCATCAACATCGTCTACACGAAGCTCTCCGCCTTCGCCTTCGGAGCCGCCTGGGCCGGATTCGGCGGCGTCGTCTTCTCGGCGAAGCAGACGTTCATCTCGCCGGAGAGTTTTACGTTTTTCGAGTCCGTCATCATCTTGTGCATGGTGGTCCTGGGAGGCATGGCGAGCATTCCGGGCGTCATGCTCGGCGCGTTCATCCTCACCGTGCTTCCCGAGGCGCTGCGCGAACTCACGCTTTTCCGGCCCATGCTCCTGGGGGGCGCCATGGTGCTCATGATGGTGCTGCGGCCCCAGGGTCTGTTGCAGGCCAAGGGGCAGCGCCACCATCTCGAGCGCGATGAACCCAAAAGCGAGGCGGAGGCGGGGAAATGAACCCGAAAGTGCGTCTTTTGCTGCTCAAGAATCTCACGCGGCGTTTCGGCGGCGTGTTGGCTCTGGATTCTCTGGACCTGATCCTGCACGAGGGCGAGGTGCTCGGCCTCATCGGCCCCAACGGGGCCGGCAAAACGACGGCCTTCAACGTGGTGACCGGCCTGTATGCGCCCACCGGGGGCGACGTCGTCTTCAAGGGCAAAAACCTCGTGGGACTCAAGCCCAGCGCCGTGGCGAGCAGGGGCATAGCGCGCACCTTCCAGAACATTCGATTGTTCCGCGGGATGACGGTGCTGGAAAACGTCCTCGTCGGACGCCATTGCAGGATGCGCAGCGGACCGATTGGCGCGATTTTCAGGCTCCCCGGGATGGTGGCCGAGGAGCGCCAGGCGGTGGCGAAGGCCATGGAACTGCTGGAGTTCACGGGCATCGACGCCTACGCCTCGGGCATGGCCGAGGCGCTTTCCTACGGGGATCAGAGAAGGCTCGAAATCGCGCGCGCCCTTGCGGGCGAGCCCAGCCTCCTGTTGCTCGACGAGCCCGCCGCAGGCATGAACCCGCGTGAGAAGGGCGTGCTGAACGAATTGATTCTGGCGATTCGCGAACGCGGCGTCACGATCTTGCTGATCGAGCACGACATGAAGGTGGTCATGGGCATCTCGGATCGCGTGGTCGTCCTCGACCACGGGGAGAAGATTGCGGACGGAACACCCGCCGAGGTGCGCCGCGACCCCAAGGTGCTGGAAGCCTATCTGGGGACTTCCAATGCTTGAACTGAGGGATATTCATTTCTACTACGGCCACATCCATGCGCTCCAGGGCGTGTCCTTGGAGGTGCGCTCGGGCCAGGTGGTCTGCCTCATCGGCAGCAACGGGGCGGGAAAATCCTCCACCTTGATGGCGATCTGCGGCGTAAACGCCGTCACCCGGGGGGAAATACTGCTCGAGGGCGAGGCCATCCACGCACGCGAGCCGGACGAAATCGTGAAGCGCGGCATCTGCCAGGTGCCCGAGGGCAGGCGCATTTTCCCGCAATTGACGGTACTCGAAAACCTGGAGATGGGCGCTTTTTTGAGAAACGACGCCTCAGGCGTGAAAGAAGATATCGATTACGCCTGCTCCCTGTTTCCCGTTCTGCACGAGCGGCGCGCGCAGAAGGGCGGCACGCTTTCGGGCGGAGAGCAGCAGATGCTGGCCATCGCGCGCGCCCTGATGTCGAAACCCAGACTCCTCCTGCTCGATGAACCCTCCCTCGGCCTTGCGCCCAGGATCATCGAGACCATCTTCGAAGTCCTGGCGAGAATCCGCGACGAGGGCACGGGCATTTTCCTCGTCGAGCAAAACGCGCACCTCGCGCTCAATTTCTCGGACTGGGCCTACGTGATGGAGACGGGGCGGATCATCATGGGCGATGAGCCCGGCGTCCTGCGCGATTCGCCCGCCGTTCGCGAGGCCTACCTGGGGGAATAGGGAGGTCCCGCCGCTCGCTCTTATGGGGGTTTTGAAAAACCCATCATGTGTGGTTAAAAATAATTGAAATGGGCAGAAGCGAGTTAAACCGAGCGGATAGCTTTGTAATGTAAAGGTTTACGAAGAGAACAACCAGCAAATGCACACGCGATTTCGAGGTGTCGATTCCGTCATGTTTCAAGATATTCAGGCAGCTTCGAAACAGAACTCCAACGCGGAGCAGTCCGAGGTCCTGTAGCAAGTTCCTCCGGTTCGCGGCTGCCGGGCTTCGGGCGCTTTGCTACAATACGCCTCCCATTTTTAAAGTCGCCCTCGTTCCGGGCGCCGCCGTTCGCCGGCGCGGCCTGCGCCGGGCTTTCTGGAGGAGACATGTCATGCCCGAGCTGTCCGCCAATTTCGCGCCCTTAAGCCCGCTCAACTTCATGGAGCGCAACCACTGGGTCTACAAAGACAAGGAAGCCG
>JAPPHK010000089.1 GCA_028820795.1 Nitrospinota bacterium
CCTCGCGCACCACGGCGGGACAAACCGGGTTGGGGCAGCGAACCACCGCCTCCCCGTCAGGCCGATCTACCGGCGTCGCGCAAATCGGGCATTCCACGGGCATGGGGACGGCTTCGGCGTCGGGAGGCCGGTTTTCCCGGATGACCGCCACCACCTCGGGGATCACGTCGCCCGCGCGCTGGATGAGCACGTGATCTCCTCTTCGAACGTCTTTTCGCCTCATCTCGTCTTCGTTGTGCAGCGTAGCGCGCGTGACTTCCACGCCACCCACGCGCACCGGCTTCATCAGCGCCACGGGCGTAACCGCGCCCGTGCGCCCCACCTGGAAGATGATGTCCTCCACCTGCGTGGTCTCCTGCTTCGGGGGAAATTTATAGGCGATCGCCCACCGGGGCGCGCGCGAGGTGGAACCCAGTTCGCTTTGCAATTCCATGGAATCCACCTTGAGCACCACGCCGTCTTGCTCATAAGGCGCATCCTCACGCCCCCTCAGCATTTCCTCATAAAACTCCACTGCCTCTTGAAGGCTCTCGCACTTACGCCACACCGGGCTCACCGGCAACCCCCATTTCGGCAGGGTTTCCAGCAAATGCGATTGGCCGTGAAACGAAAATCTCTCCACTCGCCCTATGGCGTAAAACGCCACGTCCAAGGGCCGCGTGGCGGTGACTCTCGAGTCGAGCTGTCGCAGCGAACCCGCAGCCGCATTGCGCGGATTGGCGAAAGGGGGCTCTTCCATTTCCAGGCGTTCGCGGTTCAGCTTCTCAAATCCCTCGAGATTCATGAACACCTCCCCGCGCACGGCCAGATACGCGGGAGGCCCGGGACCTCTCTCGGGGTCGTTGAGGCGAAGCGGGATGCCCCGCACCGTTTTGAGGTTTTGCGTGATGTCCTCCCCGCTGATTCCGTTACCCCGCGTTCCACCCGAATGAAAGGAGCCATTCTCGTAAATCACCTCCACCGCCAGGCCGTCGAGCTTCGGCTCGCAAGTAAAGTCGAACGCCTCAATGTCCCTATCGTAGGTCTGCAGGAGAAACCGCTTCGCGCGCTCCTCGAAGGCAAATATCTCTTCTTCCGCGACGGCGTTCTCCAGGCTCCGCATCGGCGGGTCGTGATGAAATGCCTCGAACGAATCCAGCGGGGGCGCGCCGACGCGCATCGTGGGAGAATCTGGAGAGGCGAGGGCGGGATACTTCTCTTCCAGCGCTTGTAACTCGCGCATCATCCGGTCGTATTCCGCATCGGCGATCACCGGCGCATCATGAACATGGTAGCGAATGTTGTGCTCGTGAAGCTCGCGCGCCAGGGCCTGCGCGCGCTCTTCATCTTCGGGAGGAACGTTCGGATCGTTCATTTTGTAGGCACACGAAACGTCCAGCGACGACTAGAGCGATTCTAGCCGCTTGAGGGCTTTGCCCGCCGCACTCGAATCCGGATAACGGCGGATCAAGAGGTCAAACAAATCCCGGGCGTGCGCGGAATCGCCCCACATCAAATGACAGGAAGCCTCCTTGAAAAGGGCTTCCGGCGCCCTGTCTCCGTTGGCGTAATCCATTCTCACTGAGACGAACGCCACGAGGGCTTCCTCACAATTCTTTTCTTGAAAGAAGGACTGCCCTATCGAGTAATACGCGTCATCCGTCAACTCGTGCGTAGGATATTTCTCAATGAAACTCTTCAGCAAACCTCGCGCCTTCGTGAAATTTCTCTCATCGCGCAAGACTCGAATGGCCTGTATATATTCTTCTTCCGGATCGGGAAGTCTCGGCACCCGCGCAGACTTTTGGGGCTGACTGGGAGGCTCTTTGGGAACCACGGCGACGCGCGTGTCCGGAGCAGGAACGCCCACGTCTTGAGCGTCCTGACTTAGCGGCAAGCCTGCGGATGGAATTCTTGAGTCGGCGGGTGGAGCGCCTACAGGCGATAATCGCGACGGCGCGCCCACCGGCGTGACGACAACCTTCTCTTTTTTCTCGGCAGCCACCAGGGGCGGCTTCGTGCGCAACCTGCTCACCTCATTTTCCAGCTTCTCGATCCGCTGCTTGAGCTTCGCGAGGACCTTATCGGCTTTTTCAAGAGATACCTCGGAATCCTTACGCGCACGTTCGACCTCGTCCGTAATCCCCTGAATAGCCTCGCGCGTTTCCTCGATGCGCAGTTCCTGGTTTCGCATCCCGTGCCTGAGGTCTTGCAGATTCCGCTCAATCGCCGCAACATCCACCGACGGCGGCTGTGCAGCGACCTTAGCGGGCGGTGCGGGAAGCGGCGGTGGAACCGGGACGCCCACCGGTGAGTTCGCCTCGGGACAACCGAGTAAAACAAGAGAGAGTACGGCCAGCGAGAAAGCCTGAAGTCTGGATGTCTTGAGAATTTTCATAAAGAAAAACTCCCCGGCGGCCTGTGCCGACGGGGAGTCCTTTTTTCTTGCGCTGGACTGTCGGGCGACTAATTCATGCCCGCCGGAATGCCGCCGATGACGTTGAACTTCGCTCGCCGGTTCTTGGCCCATCCCGCTTCGTTGGAGCGCGTATCGGCCGGACGCTCCTCGCCATAGCTCACCGTATCGACCCGGGAAGACTTGACGCCGAGCGAGACGAGGTAATCCTTGGAACTTTGTGAGCGCCTGTGTCCGAGCGCGATGTTGTATTCCACCGTGCCGCGCTCGTCGCAGTGTCCTTCGACCTGCACCCGAATACTGGGAAACTCCTGCAGGAAGCGGGCCTTGGCGTCCAGGGTCGCGCGCATGTCGGGGCGGATATCCGATTTGTCGAAATCGAAATACACCAGATCGTTTTCAAACTCGGCCAACGAGCGCTTGAAGGCGGCGCGCTTGCGGCGACGCTCCGCCTCCGTCACGTCCATTTCTTTTTTCATTACGGGTTTCGGAGGTTGCTTTTTTCTCACCATGGGAGCAGGCGGCTTGGGAGGCGGTAGTTCTTCCGTTTCCACCGTTTGTTTCACGCAACCCACAGCGAACAGGAGCATCGCAGCCATCAATAATGATTGAGAAGATTTAATACGGCCCGATAACAACATGCAGACATCCCCCTCGGAGTCTCTCGTTCGTATATGTTCAGAGTGAGAAGCGTGATACTAAACGGAGCGGAAACTCTTCCCCTCTTCATTCATCCATAGACATACGCACGCGAAGTATAAAGGGCGATTGCACGATGAGCAAGTCCATTTCTTGTTTTTTCGAGAGATATCTCCCGATTTTCAAAATTTCATCTCGAGGTGGGTGACCAGGCGGGTTCCTGTCCGGGTTGAAGGCGCTTGAGTTGCGTACCTGCGGAAGTCATCACGTAAACATATTTTCTGCCGGTCCGATCGGAGGAGAAGGCGATGTGACGTCCATCGGGAGACCAGGTGGGTGATTCGTTGCGGCCCTGGCTGCCCGTGAGGCGGCGCACGTCTCTGCCGTCGGGGGTCATGGTGACGATGTCGATTTCCTTGCCCTTCTTGACGCGGCTCGTCAGGGCGATTCTGTCCCCTCGGGGGCTCCACTCGGGTTCGGTATTGTATTTTCTCGTGTATTTTCCTTTGAACGTGATGCGCCTCGGGTTGGAGCCGTCCACGTTCATGACGTAAATGTGGGGATTTCCCGACCGGCTCGACGTAAAGGCGATTCTTTTGCCGTCCGGCGAGAACGTGGGCGATACGTCGATGCCGTAGCTTCTCGTGAGCCTCCTTTTCACGCGGGTGCGCAAATCGTAGCGGAAAATCTCGTAATTTCGCCCTACGAATTCGGAAAACGCAAAGTAGCGTGAATTCGGAGAAAAAGCGCCTCCGATGGCCTGTGCGCGATGAGAACTCACCTTAAACTCTCGCGCCCCGTTCGTGGGCAGCAGAAACACGCCGGGAGGCCTGGATTTGAACGAAGAATACGCCATCCATCTTCCGTCCGGAGACCACGCGGGCGTGTTGTTCCCCATGCCGTTGCGCGTCACGC
>JAPPHK010000282.1 GCA_028820795.1 Nitrospinota bacterium
CAGAACGTGATTTACCTCGAAGACGGCCAGCCCCTCGTCTATGGCCCGGAGGATGCTCGAAAGGGGATTTCCCTCGAGGACTACAAGGTCCGCATCGTCGAGGCCGATTCTCCCGACGTCACCGTCCATCGCGTGGACGACGAGGCGGGCGGCTACGCCCATATCCTGAGCCGGGTCGAACTCGAGGGCGGCCCCGTTCCCCTGGGCGTTCTGAGAAAGGTGGAGCGTCCGCCGTTCGAGGGTTTGATGGTCGATCAGGTCGCCGCGGCACAGGAGAAAGGCGAGGGCGATATCGACGCGCTCTTGAATTCAGGAGATACCTGGGAGCACCACTAGTTTTCGTCGCCTCCGAGGGCCGCCGGCATTCGTTCCGGCGGCCTTTTTCGCGCCTCCGGGCGCCTGGAACCCATGTCCAAACACTTCACCCTACTGCTTGTTCATGCGCACCCCGACGATGAGTGCAGCAGCACGGGCGGTCTGATTCTAAAGAGCGCGCGCGAAGGCCACCGCGTCATTCTCATCACCTGCACCAACGGCGAGATGGGCAAGATGGAGCATCTCGGCGTGAATCTCGATCCCGATTCCGAGGCGGACCAGAACAGACTCGGGGAAATCAGAGTCGAAGAACTCGAGCGCGCGGCGCGGATCTTGCGAATTTCCGAAGTCCATACCCTGGGCTATCGTGATTCGGGCATGGACGGCTGGGAGGGCAACGGGCACCCCCGGGCGTTCAAGAACGCCGATGAGGATGAAGTCGTCGGCAAACTGGTGGGCTATATACGCCGCTGCCGCCCCGACGTGGTCGTCACCTACAACGAGCAGGGCGGATACGGCCATCCCGATCACGTGATGGCCAACAGAGTCACCACAGAGGCGATAGAGGCGGCCGCCGACCCTGCCCGATTCCCCGATAACGGGGGAGAGGCCTGGCGCGTGCCCAAGTTCTACCACACCGCATGGTCACGCTCGAAGATGTTGCGCGCCTGGCGCTGGATGAAGTTGTTCGGCCAGAAAACCCCGCTCGACGATCCCGACTTCCGGGAGGACAAGTACGGGACGCCGGATGCGTTCATCACAACGCGCGTGAACATCCGCAGGTATCTTCGCCGCAAATGGCGCGCGCTCACCACGCACAAGAGCCAGATCAACGGGAATTTCTTCTGGTGGTTCGTCCGCATGACGGGGCGCTGGCTCTATAACGAGGAGACCTTCGTTTGCGCCCATTCGCAGATTCCGGTTCGGGACGAGGAAAAATCCGTGTTCGAGGGTCTACCCTGAGCCGCCTGGAGGTTGTTGAAATAGTCCTGATGAACGAGGGTTTGACATCACCGGGACACCGGGAAGGGCGGTTTTTGTAGTGGACAATCCCTCCTCGGGATTGTCCACGCATATATGCGGCCCGTGTAGTGGGTGAAAAAATTCAGGGTCGCATATATGTCGGACATATATGTCCGACATACATACGAACAAATTTTCCCTCTCCGGCTTTTTCAACAACCCCCGCCTGGAAGGGGCTTGCTGACCTCGATCAGAAACCCGTTCGGGTCCTTCAGCATGAACATGCGCACGCCCCAGGGAGCGTCTCGCGGCGGGCATATGATATCTGCTCCTTTTTCCACGAGAACGTCATGGACGCGATCCACATCCTCGGGCGTAAGCGTCACGACGACGCCCGAACCCCTGGGTTCCCGGAGGGGTTCGAGATTCCACTTGCGCATCTCCTCATCCCGAATCGGCGCGTGGATGACGAGCGAGGTTCCCCCCAAATCGTACCGCACATGGTCTTTCGTCCTGCTCGCTTCTTTCAATTCAAGCGTTTCGGTATAAAAACGACATGAAGCCTCGTAGTCTTTGGTGATCAGGAAAACGGCGGGCAGCGATTCGAACAAGTGATGACTCCTTGATGTTCCGATGCGCTCGTTTGGAGAGACGGTATGGCCCATCCCCTGGTCGAGCTGAAAGAGGTATCCAAAACCTACGCCGCGGGCGACGTGCTCATCCACGCGCTCAGGGACGTCAGCTTCCGGGTGGAGCAGGGCGAGTTTATCACGGTTTCGGGGCCGAGCGGATCGGGGAAGAGCACGTTCCTGCACCTGATGGGGGCGGTAGACGCGCCATCGAGTGGCGAGGTTTTTTTCGAGGGGCGCGAAATATCGCGCTTGAGTGATGAGGACTTGAGCGAGATTCGCCGGAAAGATGTCGGTTTCATACATCAGTTCTTTCACCTGATGCCGACGATGACCGCATACGAGAACGTCGCTCTTCCCCTCCTGCTGCAAGGTCGGAAACGTGCCGAAATCAAGGAGATGGCCGAAAACGCCCTGGCGCGCGTGGGGCTTGAGAACCGGGTGCAAAGCTTTCCGAGGCAACTCTCGGGCGGCGAGATGCAGCGCGTGGCCGTAGCGCGCGCCATCATCCACAAGCCACGTCTCATCCTGGCCGACGAGCCTACGGGAAACCTCGATACCGAGAACTCTCGAAACGTTCTGGAACTCGTATCGAGACTGCACGAGGAAGACGGTTTCACGGTCGTCATGGCGACGCACGATCAGATGCCCTTGCGCTACGCCACGCGGCGGGTCGGGATAACCGATGGCCGCCTGGAGGAGGGGTGTTGAAAAACCTTCATCAATCGGGTTTGGTCTGTAGGGGACGCATACATGCGTCCCGTATGCCACGAACTGGACGGGCCGCATATATGCGGCCCCTACACCAGGCTTACGGCCAAAACGACGTGCGGGGTAAGGACGTGAAAGAGACGAAAAGGCAAAGTCAAAATGGGTTTCGGCATGTGTCGGAATGACGACGGTGGTCAATTCCCTGCGAGAAGGACTTTTTCAACAACACCGGAAGAGGCTGACTGATGGGCGTCACCGCACAGCTCCTGCGCTTTCTCGCCTGGCGGCGTCTGAAGGAAGAGCCGTTTCGTTTGGCTCTCACTCTGGTGGGCGTGGCGTTGGGCGTCGCCGTGTTCATTGCCGTCAAGATGGCGAACGAGACGTCCACCCGGGCGTTCGAGAACAGTCTGGTGGCCATTTCCGGCAAGACGCAACTCGAAGTATCCGCGGGCGGTCTGGGCGTGGATGAGGATTTAATCTTAAGTCTTCGTGAGACGAAGGGCGTGAAGCGGGCGACGCCCGTTATGCAACAGCACGTCTGGGTGCGGAAGGCGGATGGTTCCGGCGCGAGGTGGCGGCGCGGTACTCCTATGCAAGGACGCGCCGTCCTGGCCCTGGGCCTCGACTTGCTGGGGGATACTGATTTCAGGGGCTATGAGTTCGAGAATAAATACTCCCGCGAAGAAATTCTCTCTCGCATCGCCGACCCCGAGGGCCTGTTCATCGCCCGGGGAGTGGCGGATACGCTGGGCGTGGGTGTTGGTGATTTCGTCGAACTCGAGGCCGTGCGGAGGATGCGCTTTCGCGTCCGCGGCGTTTTGAAGCCCGAAGGAATGGCGAAGTCGATGGACGGGCGCCTCATCATCATGGACATCGGTGTCGCGCAGGAGGTCTTCGAGCGTTACGGCCGTCTGGACAGGATCGATCTGATTCTGGAAAATGGAGGCGAAATCGAATCGATCCGCGAAAAAATCCAGAACATTCTCCCGCCCGGCGCGATTGTCGAGCGGCCCGCGCGGCGCGGACGAGACGTGGAGAAGATGCTTGCGTCGTTCCAGCTCAATCTCACGGTTCTGAGCGTCATCTCGCTCCTGGTGGGCTGTTTTCTGATCTACAACACGATGTCGGCTTCTGTCCTGAGGCGCAGGGGTGAAATCGCCACCCTGCGCTCGCTGGGCATGACGGCGAGAGGAATCATATTCCTCTACGGGGCGGAGGCGCTTTGCATCGGCCTGGCCGGCTCTTGCCTGGGCGTTGCGATGGGGGTGTTCATGGCCCAGGGCGCGCTCTCGTTCATCTCCCAGACGATCCGCAACCTCTATGC
>JAPPHK010000201.1 GCA_028820795.1 Nitrospinota bacterium
AAAAAAACCGCTTGCATTCTGAGGGGGCGTCCATGTACGCATATATGCGGCCCATATTCGGCAGGCGCAAAAGGCAGGGGTCGCATAATATGTCGGACATATATGTCTGACCCTACACTTGCGTTGATGAGTTGCGTATTGAGGGCCGCCCCTGCGCCTGTCCCTGCAACCCCGAACCGCAGATTACCGTCATTCCGGCGAAAGCCGGAATCCAGAGCCGATGAGGATCAAAGTGACCCGGTTTTTTACGTTCTCTCCGGTCGGATTGGAAAAGGAAAAGAGCAAAAACAAAGTCCCCGGATTCCGGCTCAAGGCCGGAATGACGATCAAAACCGCACCACCTCTTTGGGACAGGTCGCGACCCGGACAGGCTTGCGACCTGTCCGCTACGGTGAACACAATTCGATGATTGGGATGCTCTCCTCCCTTAATGCTTTTTCAACAGCCCCTCATCAATCGCGTTTCGCCATGGCTCCCCCCCGGCGCTCGACCCGGTCGGCGGACACATATACAATCAGACCACGACACGAATGCCACGACCCGATATACGGCCATCCCGACCACGAGGAGAGTACGGGGATGAGGTTACGCATCAAGGCGTACAGGACGGCGCTTGCGCTCGCACTCACCACGGCAGCGACGCCTGCCCCCGCAAGCGCGGCGCCCGTAATGTGCAAGTATTGGAACACGCTCCCCTTTTTCATTCGCGCCGACGCGGCGGACGTCGCCCGCTGCCTCGAGACGAAAGACGCGAACGCGCGCGACGCGGCCGGACTCACCCCCATGCACCGCGCGGCGGGCTTCGGGAGAAACGCCGAACCGGTGCGCATCCTGGCGAAGGCGGGCGCCAAGCCGAACGCGCGCGACGCGAACGGGATGACGCCGCTGCACCTGGCGGTGAACTTCAACAAGAAGCCGGCCGTCGTAACCGCGCTCATCGAGGCCGGGGCCGACACCGAAGCCAGAGAACAACGCGGCTGGACGCCGCTCCATCTGGCGGCGGCCTTCGACAAGACGCCCGCCGTGGTGCGCGCGCTCTCGCAGGGGGGCGCGAACGCAAGCGCTCAGACGGGAGTCGGGCGCACGGCGCTCCACCTTGCCGCGCAGGGGGACTCCTCGGCCACCGTGTCCGCGCTCATCGAGGCCGGTGCGAAGGTGAACGCGCGTGACAACTACGGACGCACGCCCCTTCACCTGGCCGCCCAGGGGGATTCGCCCGCCGTCGTGCGCGCGCTGGTGAAGGCGAAGGCGAGCCTGAACGCGCGCGATCCGCGCGGAGGGTGGACGCCGCTCCACCTCGCGGGGTGGTTCGGCAAGAACCCCGCCGTCGTCGAGGCCCTCATCGAGGCGGGCGCGGATACGCGGATGAAGGACAAATCGGGCCGGACGCCGCTCGATTACGCGAGACGGAACAAGGCCCTCAAGGGGAGCGTCTCCAAATTCAAGCGCAGGAAATGAATTTCCCCTCCCCACGAGTGACCGCCGCCGCCCAGGCCATCCTGTCTCATCTCGATCGGCAACCGCTCCCTAATCCGTCGCAATTCCCCGCATATGCCGTCATCGGGCACAAGGCGCGCCCGCGTATGATGACGAAGCGCATCGCAGCGTTCGTGAAAAAGGAATTTCCGAAAAATTCGATAAATTAAGATAAAATTAGATAAATTCACGGGGTTTTTCGATAAATAAACTGACGTGTTTACCGAGAGACTTCCGGCCCGATACAGGCCGGGAACGCGGCTGATATTACCCCGGACGGGTGGAATCCAGAAGGCGAAAATGCGAGGAAATGCAGCGCGCGCGAATCCCTCGCAGGCGCGCAGAGAAAAACCCGACGACGGAGGTCGTGAAAACTTGCAACTATCTGGAAATAAAGGGGTTTACAGGGCGCGCTCGCGCTTCGCGATGTCGGACATCACCCTCGAGATGCCGCGCTTGGCGATGATTTTGAGGCCCCTCGCCGATACGCGCAGCTTCACCCAGCGCTTCTCCTCGGGCAGATAGAAGCGCTTCACGTGGAGGTTCGCCTCGAACCGACGCCTCGTCTTCTTGTGCGAGTGCGAGACGTTGTTGCCGTACATCACGCTCTTGCCGGTGACGGCGCATCGCTTGCGCGCCACGGGATTCTTGTGGGCTTTCATCTATTTGGTCTCCCGAAACGGCTGGTGGCTGCGGCAGAATTTGCAGTACTTACTGAATTCGAGCCGATCCGGCGTATTGCGCTTGTTCTTGGTGCTCGTATAGCGCATCTTCTTGCAAGTCGTGCATTCGAGTTGAATGTTCTCGCGCATCTCGAAACCTCAACGAAAATCAACATCTTGGGATACATTCATGCATCCTGGGTCCACAAAGAAGCGCAACCATAGCCAAGCCCGGAAAAAAAGGCAAGTCTCGCGAGAAGTATTTTGTTTGTCTCAGATGCGTTAGAATCGCCGTGTTCAAACTCATCGAATACGGATGAAGCATCATCAGTTTTCCGAGGCTAATGCCCATCCGGAAATTCAATCCTCGAAGGAGAAGCACAGTGCCTAAAATCGTAGCGTACCTGGGGCTTGGCACCATGGGCGGCGCCATGACCAACAATCTTCTCAAGGCGGGCTTCGTGGTTCACGGATACGACCCGGAGCCTGAGGCGCGCGCCCGGGCCGAAGCGGCGGGTGCGAAAACCTTCGACTCCCCGGCGGAAGCGGCCTCGGAAGCAGAAGTCATCTGCTCATCCGTGCCCGAGACCAGGGACGTCCACGAGACTTACCTCGGTGAAAAAGGCGCGCTTCTCACCTCGAAAGAAGGCGTCGTATGTTTTGATTTTTCAACTATTTCTCCCAGCGGCAGCCAAGCCATCGCGGCGGAAGCGGCGGAAAAAGGCGCGATATTCCTCGATACGCCCGTGAGCGGCAGCGAGCCCAGCGCCATCAGCGCGGAACTCAACGTGATGGTCGGCGGGGACGAGGCGGCGATGGACCGACACCGCGACGTGCTCGAGGCCGTATCCGAGTCCATCAACCATTTCGGGCCGAACGGCGCGGGCCTGCACATGAAGCTCGTAGCCAACCAGATCGTCTCGGTGTTTCTCTCCGTGGTGTCCGAAGGCCTCACCCTCGGGGAACGCTCGGGCCTCGACCCCGTCGAGATGATGGATTATATGAAAAACGCCTCGATCCCGAAGATTCTGGCCATCAAGGGTTCCGCCCTGGCGAGCAGGGACTACACGCCATATTTCAGGGTCGACCTGATGCGGAAAGACCTGCGCCTCATCTCCGAGATGGCCGAGGCCGCGACGATACCGACGCCGTTCGCCGCACTTGCGAGGCAGGTATTCATCGCCACGTCGGCCATGGGCTTCGGCGACGTGGACCAGAACGCCGTGCGCGAGTTTTTCGATAAAACCGCCGGGCTCGGCGATTAGGGGTTGTTGAAAAAGCCTCCGGGAAGTGAGATTGGGTTACACACTCGCTTTTGATTTCACTCCCCCCTTGAGGAGGGGGAGTCGCAGAGGCCGAGCGATTTATGCGAAGTCTGATGCGGTGGGGGGACATACCACAGACAAAATCTCCCCCCACCGATTCGGTTTCGGGTTTACACCCTCACCTCATCGACTCCCCCTCAAGGGGGGAGTGAAATTTAACGCGCTCCTTCTGTGGACTTTTTAAAAAACCCCAATCAGGACGGCGCGCCGGAAAGCCTACGTCGCCTTCTTGAAAAACCCCTCCACGGGGAGCTCTGCGCCCACGCCCCGGGCCTTTGCGCGCCGGTAGAGTTCCGCGCCCAGGGCCACGTCTTCTATCGCGACCCCTTGGCTCAGGAACAAGTTGATCTCGTCGTCAGACGCACGCCCGGGCATGACGCCCGTCGCGATCAACCCGATCTCGGAAACCTGGCCCCACTGGATGGCGTTCGC
>JAPPHK010000230.1 GCA_028820795.1 Nitrospinota bacterium
ACCTAGGCCCGTGGACGGACGTATCCTTCCACCTGCGCGGCGATATGGACGACGTATCGTTCGGCGCATCCTCACGCAACGGCCTGATTCAGCCCTGGGCGCACGGGCAGAGCCCGGAAGCGGATCTGGCGGATAACCGGGCGTTGACCGGCAGCGCGAGCTGGTCGGGCCGCCTCCTAGGCTTCACGTCCGAATCGCAGTCGCTCGCGGGCGCCGCGGACCTCACCGTCAACCTGGCAACCCTCAGAGGACAGATCGACTTCACCGGCCTCGAGCACTGGGGGGTGAACGCCACACCCGGCGCGATCGGTTCGGGCCAGACGTGGAACGACGGCGACCTCGGCTACGGCGTCATCGTGCGGGGCAACACGTTCACGCAGACGGGCGGCGACGCCGGCGAGGTGACGGGCGCGTTCTTCGGCCCTGCCCACGAGGGAATGGGCGGCGTCGTCGAGAGGAGCGACATGTCCGCCGGGTTCGGCGGAACGCGATGAGAAGCGCTTCAGAATCCACACTTTTCAGGAAGACAAACCACATGAGAAATAAAAATCGTTTCGCGCAACAGGCGTTCAGCGTTCTTCTCTCGTTCGCGCTGCTATTGCCCGGCTGCGGCGGCGGGGGCGGAGGCGGCGGGTCGTCTTTCCCCAGGCAGCCCGCCCTGATGCCGGCCCAGGCGGCAAATGCGCCTGTCATCGCCCGTAGAGACGGCGTCCAGATTGGCGGTGACGTCAGGCCTTCGCTCGGCGACCTGTCGCCTGCCGGAGCGCATGGAGAAGTAACCGTATCTACAGGCCGCGTCCGCGACGGGGAGAGCGCCGAACGCGTGAAAGATTTGCTAGGGGAATTTGCGACTGGAAGGTATTCAAGTGATCCCGGGACTCCTTACATTAGCATGTTCTACCAGAAACCGACGATTCAAATACGCGAAACGACCCCGGACAGATATGTTGATGATGTGATTCGCGTCGTCCAGCTGATAAATGCCGCACTGCCGTATGACAAGAGGATATCCATATCCCCCGAACGCGCCATCCATCCGTCAGATAGGGACTATAACCGCAACTATGTTCCGGCTGGCCATATCTACGTTGGGTTTGGACCTCAGAGCACATGGCCTGCCCTTGAAAGGCCGCCGGTAATAGTGGGCGGCGTAGAGTCCTCTCTAGTGGGCGCAGGTGGCGGCCCCTCTTCTTATATCTGGGTTAATACCGATGTTGTGGTGGGAACGAATCAAGTAAGGGTGGTTCTGGCTCACGAGATATTTCATGCGCTCGGTTTTACCGCACACATCGATCCGAACGAATACCGGACAGTCATGAATACGGACTATGTGAATTCCCCCCCTGTCACTTACCTTCCGCAAATTGATACGGATACGCTCTATGCCCTCTATACCCGCTTTTTTCATGAATACGGGTTCAGGGCATACGACCCGAACGACCTCGGCCCCTGGACGGACCTATCCTTCCACCTGCGCGGCGATATGGACGACGTGTCGTTCGGCGCATCCTCGCGCAACGGGCTCATTCAGCCCTGGGCGCACGGGCGGAGCCCGGCGACGAACCTGGCGGATAACCCGGCGCTGACCGGCAGCGCCAGCTGGTCGGGCCGCCTGCTGGGCTTCACTTCCGAATCGCAGTCGCTCGCAGGCGCCGCGGATCTCACCGTCAACCTGGCAACCCTCAGAGGACAAATCGACTTCACCGGCCTCGAGCACTGGGGGGTGAACGCCACACCCGGCGCGATCGGCTCGGGCCAGACCTGGAACGACGGCGACCTGGGCTACGGCGTCATCGTGCGGGGCAACACGTTCACGCAGACGGGCGGCGACGCCGGCGAGGTGACGGGCGCGTTCTTCGGCGCACGGCACGAGGGAATGGGCGGCGTCGTCGAGCGAAGCGACATGTCCGCCGGGTTCGGCGGAACGCGATGAGAAGCGCCTCAGAATCCACACTTTTCAGGAAGACAAACCACATGAGAAACAGGAATCGTTTCGCGCAAAAGGCGTTCAGCGTTCTTCTCTCGCTCGCTTTGGTGTTGCCCGGCTGCGGCGGCGGGGGTGGAGGTTCGATTTCCACACCTGTTGTTATGCCGGATTCTCCTGAGATTGAAAATATTCCCGAACCTTCCGGCATCGAGAATGTCGCGGGGGTGGATATTCGGGATACGTGGAAATCACCCGAACCGATCATGTCCTATTTTGGCCTTCAAGGAGGCGGCAATCTCCCCCGGTTCGAGGGTTTGGATGCTTCGCAGTATTCCGTCCTGGGTTCCAAAAACGGGATTACATACGCACAACGGATGTCGGGTCCGACGGACACTATCGATATCGACTTCATCGGGGATTTTGATGGGTATTTTGACTCGTTGCCGGATTACGTGCAGGGGGGCATCGAGAGAGCGGGAAAGGCCTGGTCTCACAGGCTCATGGATGTCCTCGGCCCCTACCAGGCAACAGATGGAGTGGTAACACGTAAGGGGCTGGATGAGCACGGGCAACAGATCCCGCGTCTGGTCGACGGGATTCTCCTTGATTTTGAAACTGATTTCGAGAATCCCAAGTGGGATTATGCCTGGGGATATTCCCGCGGGCTTTATCGATACGAACAGGTGGTGGGGCAGGATTTTACGGTAAGGACGGGATGGTTTGAGGTGGCGGCAATAGACATCAACAGAGGACCATTGTGGTTCGCTTATATCGCGGCTCATGAGATTGGCCACGCAATCGGGCATAGTGCGTCAAGCACTACGGTGCCGGAGGCAATTTCCCGTTATGTGGACCTTGATCGGGGAGTATGGACCGGCCCGGCAGTGACGGCGGCGAATGGAGGCAGGAACGTGCCTTTCCAGCGCCATGGCGATGGCGAAACGGATGTTGGTCATTTGGGCGCTTGCGAGATGATCATGTCCTATTGCGGCCCTGAAATTGCCATCCCTCATGAAATGGATTTCGCCTATATGAAAGATATCGGATACACCGTGGCGGACGATTATCCTTCCGAGCCCGAGCTCTACAGCTACGGCGCATGGGCGAAGCATTCGGCATGGGTGGTTACGGCGGCCCGGCACATGACCTTCACCCCCGCCCGCATCACCGATCATATCGCCGTGGATGCGGACGTTTTCGGAAATCCATCCGTCACGGATTTCGCCGACGCGCATACGGGCTCGCTGACGTGGAACGGCTCTTTGCTGGCCAGCGATATGGCCAGTTTTGCTCCGGTTTTCGGCGAAGCGGAAATTGTTCTTTCCGCCGACACACTGGATGGCACGATACAGTTCGTGAACCTTCGCTCGGTAGAAGACGTGGAAGCGCAGGCTCAACTGACGGCGTGGCGGAAATCCAGTCTGGCGTATGACGTGACGGTGGAAGCAAACGGATTCACGGACACAGACGGAAAAGTGATTGGCGGATTTTACGGCCCGAAACACGAGGAGGCGGCGGGGATTCTGGATGATGCGGCGGAGAGAATTCTCGGAGCCTTCGGCGGGACGAGATAAGGACGTCCGCGCCGGATAAAACAGGGGAGAGCCGATGAAGGTTTTCGCTGCTTTTCTTTTGTTCGTTCTCGCGCTCTACGGTTGCGGTGGAGGTGGGAACAGGGCACGAGGGAATGGGCGGCGTCGTCGAGAGAAACGACATGTCCGCCGGGTTCGCTGGAACGCGGTAGAGAAACAAGAATGAAGGAGCAGGGACGGCGAAATATCAGGCTGACTTGTATTTTTATTCTGCTTTGATAATTAAGTCGGGTGTATGTCGCCGCTTCACAGTTGTTTCATGTGTTGCCTTCGGGGTTGATGCAGGTACGCCCTTTACTTGCTCCAGTTCTGTTGCCAGATCCCGAA
>JAPPHK010000295.1 GCA_028820795.1 Nitrospinota bacterium
CCGCGGTCGAGGCCACTCTCGCGGGCGATATCGGGCGCGCCTTTGAAAAACTGGGAGACAACGTCGCCGAGGTAAACCCCAAAAACATCGCGGGCGCCGTGGCGGCAAGGTGGCTGAAACTCTCCCCCGAGGTGCGCGAGCGCACCGGGGTGATGTCGCCCGGCCACGAGTTGCGCGCGGCGATCAACGCCCACATCCGCGAACGCCTGGTGCGCGAGGGCCGCATCGCGGGTCCTGCGCTGCTGACGAAGCGGCTGGTCTCGAAGGGCTACACGAGCGCCGAGAAGGCGCTCGCAGCCAACTACGCGCCTGGCGACGTGGTCGCCTTCCACCGATCCTACAAGCGTCTCGGGGTCGAAAAGGGCGAGGAGCGGCGCGTCCTGGGTGTGGATCGCGAGCGCGGAACCGTCCGGCTCGAAGCCCCCGGGGGCTCGTTCGTGGACTGGAAACCCACCCAAGTCGGCGGAAGGCGCGGCGGAACCGAGGTCTACCGGGCCGAAACCATCGAGCTTCGCGCCGGCGACCGGGTGCGCTGGACCCGGAACGACAAGGATCTGGGGCTCGTGAACAGCGCCACCGCGGAGGTCTCAGGGGTCAGGAACGGGCGGGTGACGTTCATGCTGGAGGAAGGCAGAAAGCTCGTCCTGGCCCGCGGCGACCCGCAGCTTCGCCATCTCGATCGCGCCTGGGCCTCGACCGTGCACGCCTTTCAGGGGCGCACGGTGGACAATGTCATCGCCGCGATGGAGGCGAACCATCCCCACCTGACCACCGCGAAAGCATTTTATGTCGAGATATCGCGCGCACGGGACAGGGCCGAACTCGTCACAGACGACGCGAAAGCGCTGAAAGAACGCCTCGAAACCGTCACCGGGGAGCGCATCTCCGCACTCGAAGGCATCGGTGAATCCGTCCGTCCGGAGCTCGGGCTCGACGCAAAGGCGCCGCTCGAACGCGAAAAACCGGCGCGGGAGCCTGCCGATTCCTCTTCCCCGAGCACCAAAACCGGACGGGAAACGCCGCGCGAGAAAACGCCCGAACCCGGCCGCGGGAAGCGGATCGAGATGGACCTGGGGCTCTGAACGCGGTCCGACCGGGCCTGATTCGCGGGTTCTCCAATAAAATTCGCAGCCCATAAACCGGCCGGCGGCACCACCACGCAGAGTTGTACTTAGATCTTGTGTATGAGTTGAATTGAAGAAGGCAGCGCATCCTGCTGAAATGGGTTTGTCAAAAGCCCGCTCATTCAGCATACAGGAGATACATTACCATGAGAAAAGATATGGCAATTCCCTTCAGGAATTCAGCCTTACGGGACGAATTGAACGAATCAATATTACGGGCCTATATACGAAAGTAACATTCATCTAAAAGACTATTTCTTCTTTTGGGTGGTTTCTTCGTGCACAACCGCTTTTAATAGATTCTCAGGTGTGGTTGGGATATATATTTTCTCCTTCCTTTTATTTGACATTTAAACCTCCTTCTTCATCAACGTTAACCCACCTACCTTCCTCCGCGCTCAGTAAGACTTCTTTCATTTCAAGATGCTTGGATAAGAAGTATTTCTTAACCTCCTTAAGAAACTCTGGATTAGATTCAGTATCTACAATATTTGCCAACTCTCTCCCTACTCTTGTGAACATTGCTCCAGCAATACCCCAATCAGATTTCTCATCAAACTCAGAAGTAGGCAATAATGCCCATCTCTTACCTTGATGAATCATTGGATAAAGAGGTGTGGAAGGTTTCATTATAGCGTATTTGTATTGTGCATAACTATTTAGCTCTGGTTGAATTAATCCATCTTCCATCAAATCGACAAGAGATTGATAATCCAATCCATAATCCTGCAAGCCGTTATTACCAAGTTTTCGATTTAATGCAGGGATGCGAAAATCTATTTTACTGAATACAACTTTCTGTCGTTTAGAATCTAAACCATAAAACTCATAAAAAAAGCTTAGATTAACCGCCGTTAAAAAAGTGCGGGCTGTACGAGGGTCAAGAAAACCCATAGTTCGCACGGCCTTAATCGAGAATGTCCCTGGCTCTTGTATTTCACCAGCGAGAATTCGCACAAACGCCTCTCTCATTTCACCGAAGCTTCTATCAGAAGCCTCTCTTCTAAAAGCTTCTAGCCAATCATCATCAATTTCTTTCTGAGTAGTATCTTTAGATGGAGGAACTTCATTACGAGATAGTAAATCAATTGCGTCAATAACTATTCCGTTAATACGCTCTTGCAGGCTACTGGTCGGTGGTATCTTTTCTAATAGCTCGGAAGATTTAACTATGCTGCGAGCAGTTGATAACTGAAGTCGAGCCTTACCAGCATCAAGAGCAGCTATGCTACATTCGCAAAGACGAATTATAACTTTCATCAAAGACGGATGCAGCTGTATCTGATTTTGAGTCTTTATTATTGCCTGATCCTCTGGTTTTTGATCGTCTTCTTCCATTCTTCCTGCCTCTTTAGGTGACATTCTAACTTCCTTATCCCATCATCTCTTTACGCCAAGCAACTTGCATAACGGCCTGTTTTTCTGGTCGTCTGCGGAATACAAGACCTCATCTTTGAGGGAATACGCAGAAACCCATTTGCGGTTCCACCTGTATAAACTTTGCCTGGATTGTCGAAGAGTGCAAGCGAGAGGCTGTAAAAATCGGTGGTTTGACAGGTGCGCCTTTGGATTCTGATGCCGGAGAAGCCACACGCTACTTTCGGGGTTGCCTAATAGACAAGGGGATGAACTGGGAAAGATGCCACAAAGAGGGACCCAAATGTATGAGGCTTGGTTATATAGGACTACATCGTCGAGGCACTGAAGCTTCCGTCGTTTATTGAGTGACTTGTATTCGAAAAATCAGAACGACCAAGCCGTGAGTTTCTTGTATTCCAAGGGGAGTTATCCTCAGCTCTTGTGCATGGGTTGAATTGAAGAAGGTGGCGCATACCTGCGTCACTCCCTGCGTTCACGCCGGGCCTTCGTCCATGGTCTCGGCCATCGTCCTGCGGGCCGCGGCGATGAGGTCTTCGAGCTCTTTCCCGCGCCCGGCGTCGAGCAATCGCCCCCGATCCAGGGTCGCCATCATGTAGACCATGCGGTAGACGGCCTCGATGAGTGCGGCGTGACCGGACGAGAAGGTAACCGCCGGAGGCTCGTCGAGCAGCTCCTCGGCGGCGGCCATTGCGCCGTTGCGGACGAGTTCGCCGGCCGGGATGCCGTGCAGCCCGGCGGCCCGCTGAATCAATTTCCACTCCGAATCGGTGAAGCGAATGGAGTGCGTCGCCCGCGGGTTGCCCGGTTTTTCCGCTGATTCTTTGTCCTTTCCGGGTTGATTCGGATCGTTTCGTGTCATCTTTTTTGCTTCCTCAGGACAATATCTGGCAACAAAAAGAACTGCATCGATCGCCGATACCGGTTCCCGGCACGGCTCAGTTCGGGGCGAAACCCGTGCGCATCCAGGGACCGTCGACGCTCGATTCCAGGTCCCGCCTCCAGGGTCTTGCGGCCACCTCCGAGAGCGCGCTCCGCCCAGGTGGCGGCCCCGGCGTGCCGCGAAACGGGCGGTTCCCTGGAGCATACAAACGCAATGCGCACCGTAACACGTCGTATTACGGTGCGCCACCATTCTGGTATCCGTGCGCGACATGCGCAGCCATGCGCCCGCAGGGATGAGAAAAAGCCCGTATGCTCTATGAAATGCGCTCGATCCGCTATGCCCCTGGGCGCCTTGTGTCGTCGCCAGGGTACGAAATAGCAGCCCGGTCGTAGCATGCCGAACACCCTGCAGCCCGCTGCGTTCCGGTGTGATATCCGAAGCGCCGAAGGGCGGCCA
>JAPPHK010000102.1 GCA_028820795.1 Nitrospinota bacterium
TTTCGCCACTCGTCATGGGCCGCATAATATGCGGCCCCTACAAAAACCGCCCCTTCCCGGTTACACCAAACCCTCGTTCATCGGGGCATTTTCAACAATCCCCTCTCGGGAAGCTGCGATCTAAAACGCCCAGCCGAACCCGGTGATGAACCCCCGGAGGTAGCAGATCTGGCCGCTATGGTGGTGGTAGTCGGTGGCCACCCTTCCCAGGTAGTCCCCGGTTTTGATGGCGTTGCCGCCGATGTCGGTCATTTCCCGTTCGAGGTCTTCCGCCGAGAGCGCCTCCAGAGTGATGAGCGTGCGCTCCCGTACTGCGTTGGCGTAGCCGACGACGTTTTCTTTCGTGCATTTGAGGCGCATCACCTGTTCGAGCGAGTCGCCGAAACCGATCTGTTTCGGCTCTGCGCCCAAGTCGAATCGCTCGTGCCATTTCCCGGCGATCCAGACCTGCTCCTCGCCCGCGACGGCCGCGAAGGCGCAGTCCTCGACCCTCGTCTTGTGCCACATCAGCCAGCCGATGGGGTTGTCCTGGTCGCTGGGCCGCTTCATCAGGTCTTCATCCGTGAGGCCCTTCAGCGCCCGCCGGACGAGACCGTCGCTCATCTCGAAGGTGAAGGCGATCATTTGCGCTCCGTTCATGGAAAGCTCCTCAATTAGAGTAGTGCGTGAAATGATTTAGTGATTACCATATGACTCCCGGCTTCCGGTTCCATGGTTTTCAGATGAATTTCTCTTCACGGTGGATGAAGCCGATGATCAGGCCGAACAGGCCGAATTGCACCACGAGATAGAGCGTTTCCATTAAGATGAACACAGGCGCGCCGGGCACCTCCTGCTTGGCGACGAAGGCGAGCACGTGAGAAGTCCAGAAGAAGGCGCCCGTGATGAGGGCGAACCTGATCCCTCGCCGAAAGCTGCTTCCCCCGGTCTTCAACATCGCAAACAGGACGCAGAGCAGGATTCCCTGAAGCACGATGGTGAGCAGACCGAGGAGAAAATCCGGCTCCCCCTCGAAGTAGCCGAACGATTCGTATCTCTCCCTGAAGAGCAGCACATGCCAGACCACGGCGAGAGAGAACGTGCAGACCGTGTAGGCGGCCGTCCCCATGACCAGCTTCCTTGCGCCCATATTCACGCCTCCGCGCCCGGTTTCGCGGGGGGTGCCCCCTCCGCTGGCGACGGGGCATGAGGCGGCCTTCCCGCCGGCTCGCCTCCCGCGGCGATGGTTCGACCCGGCATGCCGGAAAAGATTCTTGCTCCGTTCATGGAACGCTCCTTTTTTGAGCAGCGCGTATGATGAATTACATGTTGAACCGTATGCCCAGGCATATTCCTCTTGCGCTCGGACGTCAAGGGATCACCGGAGGTCAGGCGAGCCACGCCTTGTCGGGGTTGTAGAAAAAGTCCCCCAAGTGGCTGTTGTCCCCTCCAAGCGAGAGTATTCACCGACGGTGGTCGATTCCGACCGATGAAGGAGGAATCGACCGACCGATGAAGGAGGAATCGGCCGAGCGGGAAGGAGGTGTTTCAACGCCCCTCTTGTCGGGGAGCGGAATATGGGCCATGCTTGCGTGGTTTCCGCCTCGCCGCCCGGGGACCGAGACGGGTGAGTTCATGAAGTCGTTTCTCCTGAGGCCGCTGGCCTGGCTGGTCGCCATTCTCCTGCTGCCCGCCTGCTGGGGGGCGGCGGTCTCGTTCGGAAAGAGCATCCCGGCCGCGTTTCTCGCGGGAGGCGCGGGTTCGTATCTGCTTGCGCCCGAGGGCTGGGCCTTCATCGTCGGAGCCTGCGCGTACGCCGTCTGGCATCGCCTTCGCCCGCCGGAGTTTCTCTACGCCTTCGTGCACGAGTTCACGCATATGGCATTCGCCCTGCTCACGGGGGAGAAGGTGAGATCGTTCGAGGTGAACCAGGGGAGCGGGAAGGTGGGCTTGAGCGGAACGAACCCCCTCATCACCCTCGCGCCGTATTTTTTCCCGCTGCCCACGGTCGCCGTCCTGATTCCGGGCGCGCTGCTCGGCTGGGCTTTCGGTTACCCGCAGATAGGCTGGGCGACGGCGTTTCTCTCGGGCCTCACGCTGTACCTGCACGTGCTCATGACGTTCCGCGCGCTCGGCGCGTCGCAGCCCGACATCGCGCGCGGCGGGCGGATTTTCTCTTGGGCCTTCATCTTTTTTCTGGGCTTCGTCTTTATCGGCGGCGCTGCGCTCGTCGCGGCGGGAGGATGGGGGGTGGCGGCCATCTACGGCGTCTCCATCTGGCGCGAAAGCTGGGATGCGTATGCGCTGCTCTTCGGCCTGATGGAGCGAATCGCATGGGGTCTGAGCAATTGAATCGCATATATCGTGCGTCGAGGCTCAAGTCTTGGTGGGCGGCGCTTTCGCTCCTCTTGATGGCGGGCTGCGCCTATGAGATATCGACGATACAAGGCGTCGCCAGACCGGAGAAGATACGGGCGCTCGAGCGCGTCGCAGTCGCTCCTTTTCGCTACCCGAGCGATTGGACGGGGCTGTTCCGCGACGTCTACGCGAAGGCGGGGCTCGAGGCGCCCGACGTGAAGAAGATCGAGATGATCGAGGGCTCCTTTTTGATTCGAGACGCCCTCGCCGCCAAGGGCTACCTGGTGCTTCGCTGGCCGGAGGAACTCGAAAAAAAGAAAGCGGAAAATCCGCTGAACGCGGAAGGCGGTGTCTCGGGCGATCATCTGGCGGCGCTCAAGGGTTCGGGCGCGCAGGCGGTGTTGATCGCAGGAGGCGGACGCAGCTGCGAAGACGTCGAAGTATGCGTCGCGCGGGTGGAGGTTCGCCTTATCGATCTGGGCACTCAGGAGGCGCTTTGGGAATCGCAAGCCGCAGCGACGACGGCGCTCTCCCAGGGGGATGAGATGAAGGCCGCCGTTTCCATAGCGTTCGACGCATTTCCCGAAAAATCGCCCGACTCGAACTGAAAACGGCGGGTTTTCACACGCGTGACGCATCCTCCGTCATGACGATTTGTCGTTTTTACCGGGCGTCATGTGACAAAATGTCATTTTGACCAAACATTCATATTTTTATCTTATTGAAAAATAAGGCGGTTCTTGTTTTGCGGAGAATGGCACGCTACTTGCATATTATATGAGCAGAGCTGATTGGGGCGTTCATAGGCGGCACGCCTCACTCAGCCGGCGAGAGGAGTAGCTGATCGGGTCGGCGCTCCTCCGCCACGCAATTATTTTTCTCGCACCTGCCCCCTGCGAGAGCCTCCTCCCCGAAAGGGGAGGGGTTTTTTTCTTGCGCGCTTATATGGCGCAAGATTCCCCTCCGTGGTTTTCAAGCGCGCGAAGTTGGGTTATGGTGCGCTTCGCATGAAATCATGCAGTCTCTGCTAAATCGTATGCTCTGAATGATGTCGGGAATACATCTATTCTAGAAATAAGGAGTCGAAAAATGGCTACGGACAAGGTGCGACTCGCCTCTATCGGGCTGGGCTGGTGGGGCGGCGTTCTGGTGGAGGCCCTGAACCGCAGCGGCTCGGGCGAGGTGGTGACGGGTTTCGCGCGCAGCGAGGACGCCCGCAAGGCGTTTTCAGAAAAACACGGCTGCCGCACGGCGGGCAGCCTGGACGAGTTGTGGAACGACCCCGAAGTGGAAGGCGTCATCGTCGCGACGCCCCACTCCACGCATCTGGACATGATTACTGCGGCCGCATCGGCGGGCAAGCACGTTTTTGTCGAAAAGCCGCTCACGCTCACTGTCGATGAGGCCAAAAAGGCGGTCGCAGCGGCCTCCGCCGCGAGCGTCACGTTGCAGGTCGGCCACCATCGCCGCCGCCAGGGCGCGAACCGCAGGATGCGCGAGA
>JAPPHK010000243.1 GCA_028820795.1 Nitrospinota bacterium
CGTTCTCGATCTGGTAGTACTTCCCCGAATAACTCACCGGCTCATCGCTCGTCCAGAGCGCCTTCACGACGTCCAGGAACTCCTCCGTGCGCGCGTAGCGCTCCGCGTGGGCCAGGTGGTCGCCGTAGCGTTTCTGATCCACAGGGGTGGAGCCCGTCACCACGTTCACCGTGAGCCGCCCGCCCGTTACGGCGTCATAGGTGTTCGCCTGCTGGGCGGTGAGCACGGGACTCGTGAGCCCGGGGCGGAAGGCCACGCAGAACTTGATGCGGTCGGTGCGCTGGGCGACGGCCAGGGTGATCATCCAGGCGTCCAGGCAATGGGAGCCCGTCGGCACGAGCAGGTTCACGAAGCCCGCTGTTTCCGCCGCGCGCGCGACTTCGCTGATGTATTCCACCGTCGGGGGACGCTCGGGCGTCCTGGCGTTGATGGTATGGCCGTCGCCGTATCTTCCCGTCGGCAGAAACCATGCGTATTCGGTGCTCATGCGGTTTTCTGTCCTTTGCGTCGCTTTGCGGCTTTCCTGCGCGGGCGACGCCCACCTGCGCTCCGGTTTATCAAGCGTTTAAGCTCTTTCATCTCCAGCCATGGCTGCTTCGCATGGATCATACTGTGGCAGTTCGAACACAGCAAAACCAAGTCGTTCAAGCGAGTCATGCTTCCGGGTTTCAAATCACGCAACGGCTTGGTGTGATGGCATTCAATGAAGCCTTTGCCTCTTATTCCATATTTTTCCGCAAAGTCGAACCCGCACGCCTCGCAAACCAGCCGACCACTTTTTTGAAGGACGCTTTTTTTCTTCTTTTGGATGAGTTTACGGTTTCGTTCACGGACTATATGAGATTTGGCAAGTAAGTTCCCCTCGATAGCTTCAAGTTTGGGGTCGTCGCTCATCCACTCCTGTTCTGGAGATCGAACCGACTTTGTATTTCGACCCACCTTGATATGTTCTCGTATCGCATTGGCAGTGGCTCTAAGGCAGTCTCGGTCATCGGCAAACTCGTCCCACACCTTTTGGATTTTCGGAGTTTTGCCGCCTGAAAGACCTTTGCCGGGATTCTCAGGATCAAGGTGGATGTAATTCCCGAATCTCATCTGGACAGTTGCAAATGATCTATCCAGAAGTTCACATAACTCCTTGATCTCTAGGGAGTTCTGATCTTCTGGTCTCCTAGTAGCAAAATACACATCCAACGCTAGGATTTCTTCGTCCCTGGTCCAAGGCCGCCTCCGCGAATTCTTTTCTCCGGCTCGATTCATCCTTCTTTCACCATTCCAAGCGGTTGGTGCTCATACGCGATGCGGACGGAAAAGGGCGGCCCGCCGCATGGGCCGCCCGTATATCCTTGCGCCATTTCACGCGCCCCGTATGGGGGCTTATCCTTCCTCTAGGCGGTCGCCGCCGCAGCCTTCTGCTCGGCCAGCAGCTCATCGAGCAACTCCTGGACACGGTCGGCCTCCATCCAGTCGGACTTGTAGGCGATCCTGCCTTCCTTATCCACGATGAACGTCATGTTCGGCATGCGGCCGAAGGCGTGCACGACGCTCTCGTCCAGGTCGTCGATGAGCACGGGCACCTTCATGCCGAATTCCTCGACGAGCTCCTGGGCGTATTGTTTCTTGTGCTCATAGGAGGTGTGCTGCGCGTATTTTTTGAAGTGGCTCGTCTCCCCCGCGTGGGGCTCCTTGGAGTAGACGACGAAGAAGACCACGTCCTCATCCTTGTATTTCTCCTGCAGGCTCTCGACGCCGGCCACCTGCCGGCGGTAGGGGGGTCACGTGATGGCCCCGAACTCGACCACGATGTTCTTCTTTCCGAAGAAGTCCGACAGATCGAACGCGACGTCTTCCGTGGTCCTGAGCTTTACGTCGGGCATCGGATCGCCCGGCTTCAGGGTGTCTCGGAACGCCTCCTTGCGCTGCTTGCGGTAGCCCATGAGCATCCGCTTCGCGAACGCCACCTTGTCGATGTAGAACGTGCTCCAAAGGCCGAACAGCGGACCCGGCGGCCTGTCGAACTCATCCGATACTCGCATAATCGCTCCAGATATGAGGGTGGAAAGACGTCAGCCCATTAAAGACGAACGAGGCGTAGAGCGCAAGGGGGAGAGGGGTGGGGGTAACACCCTCACTTATTGCGGAAACTACTTAAAAGCGTAAAAAAAGAAAAATAGTTGCGAAAATTACGGGTTGGACCTATATTGAATATGTTAGGTGAGTGCCTTGCCTGAAAGGGCCCGTAGGGCTAGATGCCATTCCTTTCCACTTGTTCTGTCTCGGTGGCCTTCTAACATTCATTGCTCTTTGGGCATTAACTTACGCCGTTGAGCTACCAACCAAGAATGGAAAGGAGAGTCATATGAAAACAGGGCACGCTTTTTCTGATAGAACAAATGCAAGTGTAGTAATCAGCTCAATTGCAAAAACAATTCTTGCTATCGGGACAAGCATGTGGTCTGGGGTTATTCTGGCCCTTTCTGGCAAAGCATTCACCTAGCACTAGCGTCAGCCAAATCTCCTGGAAAACTCGTTCGGTTTCGTGTATATTTCGTTACACGCTGGCAGCGTCCCTGCTCTCCCCCCCAAAGGAAGTCCGCATGACAATCCGCTTCGAGATGAACGAAGACAAGGCCATCGAGGTTTTGGTCTGGCTGGCGAACGAACAGCCGGGGATCGGTGCGTTTCACGTCTCGAAGGTTCTCTATTACGCGGACAAGGAACACCTGAACCGCTACGGCCGGCCCGTTTTGGGGGACACGTATATCCGAATGGAATTCGGCCCCGTTCCCTCGAAAACATACGATCTGATCAAGAAAGAGAATTTAGGGCAGAGCGTCCTCAAGAAATTCCGTGAAGCCGTCGATGTCCGCGAGGGATTTCGACACTTGCATCCCCTGCGAGAGCCGGACATGGAGATGCTCTCAAAAACGGATGTCGAGTGCCTTTCGAACGCGCTCAAAAAATACGGAACCCGCGATTTTGGAGTCTTGAGCAGGATTTCACACCGCGAGACCGCTTGGACGGAAGCGCCCGAAAACGGGCCGATAGACTATGAACACATGATCGAGCAAGGACCCAACCAGAAAGAGATCATTCAAAACCTCAAAGAGCATTCGCACCAAATCGCATTTTAGGGAATGCGCTCCGGCGACGTATTTCACTACCACAGCCGCATTACCAGACCGCCGAAAGACAAGTTCGTCATCTGCGTCTGTCCCGAAGAACGCCTGTTCTTTTTCATCAACTCCCATCCACCCATAGCGGAAGGCGCGGGGGTCGAAATTAGTCCAGCCGATCTTCCCTGTCTGAGCCGCGTATCTTATGTCGATACGTCCATGATGATCATGGTTTATCCCGACGAACTGGATGAAAGGTCGGCGCGAGGCGGGATATCGCCGCCCTTGCGCCGAAGGATTGCGGCGTGCGCCCGAAGCCACGGGATTCTTCCGGAGAGATTCCTGGGGATACTGGAGAGAAATTTTCATACATAACTTTCTAATTGATTCCCTTGGGTCGGGTTGTATATATCTCCCCCCACTCCCCCAAATTCACGCCGCCCCTCGAATCTGGTATGCTCGGGCCGTGGGTCCCCAAGTCTCGCGCCGCGCCGCCGCCGGATGATCAAACCTGCCGCTTTGCTCCCCCAGGGAGGGGACGATGAACAAGAAAACGCAGTTTTCCATCGGTTATTTTCTCTTCATCTTCATCATCATGTCCCTGATCCACACCCTCTTCTTCCAGGGCGCGCGCTACCAGCGCATCCCCTACAACGAGTTCCGCGCCA
>JAPPHK010000246.1 GCA_028820795.1 Nitrospinota bacterium
ACAAACGCTCCTTTCTCAGTCGCGTTTTACCTCCGGCGGCTACTCAGGGTGAGGGCGATACGGCGGCGAAGTGGGGCGAGAAGAACGCCCCCACTCCCAAAACAGGGTTTTTCAACAGCCCCATATGCGTCCCCTACACTCCCTACGGCAAGGTGATATCCCGTCGCCGTCATACAGGGTCTTTTTCAACAGCCCCCTCAAAGGGGGAGTGAATTTCAAAAGCGTCCGTGCAACCAAATTCACTCCACAGGGGTTTTTCAACAGCCCCATATGCGACCCCTACACTCTCTCAGTCAAGGCGGTATCCCGTCGCCGTCATACCGGGTCTTTTTCAACAGCCCCGAAAAGGAAGGCTTTGCGCCGCCTTCATTCGTCCTCCTCCAGCATATCGCGATATTGCTCATAAGACGGCGGGAACCCGCCCGAGTAATTCAGCCAGTTCGTCACTGGTCGAACCCGACCAATGCGGGAGGGTTCGACGCCGCCCCCGCCTTGTGTGCTGAACCCGACTGAGCAAGCAGGGTTCGCCGACCGATGCGAGAGGGTTCGCGGGGCCTTCATCATTCCTCCTCCAGCATATCGCGATATTGTTCATAAGAAGGCGGGAAGCCGCCCGAGTAATTCAGCCAGTTCGTCACCGGATAGCGCGCCGCCCCCGCCTTGTGCGTGGCCTCGAGACCCTCGAGAATCTCCTCGGTCGCCGCGAAGGGAAACGAAAACGCCACCTCGTGGTCCTGCACCTGCCCGAAGATGCGGTCTCCCGTGCAGGGCACGACCATCTGGGGCTCTCCGCTCGTGTGCGGGGCGATGGCGAGGTCCGCGCAGTCGATTCTGCCTCGGAACGCGCTCTCGAGCGTCCCCCCGCGCTTCCAGAGCCACGCCTGCCCCAGGCGCATGATCTGCGCACCGTTGCCGTAGATGACGATCGAGTCGGGCGTGAACGCCGCGCGGTGGAGCGGCGCCACCAGCACGCCCACGTATTTCCCCTCGGGCAGCCGGGGCACGCTCTCCTCGCTCAGACGGCCCGCTTCGATATTCTCCGTATAGAGGTCGATGCACAGGTTGCCCTCGGTGTAATGCGGCAGGCGCTTTTCGAGGCCCAGCGCCATCGCGCCCAGCACGCAGCTGCTGTCCTCTCGCCCGAGCGCGAGCGCCCACCCGTAGCGCCGCGCCATGGAGATCGCCTGGCAGGTGGTGAACCGGTTCCCCAGATGTTCTTTGGGCCGTTTCGTCCGGGGCGGAACCTCCTCCCAGGATTCCAGGAACTTCACCGCGACGGGAAACGAGGCGAGGCGCAGGTATTGATTCAGCTTCTTTTCGAATTCGGAATTTTCCATCGGCTTCTCCTTTCGCGCCGTCTCGCCATCGGTTCATGTCGCGTATGGGGAATTATATCATTATCACGCGGGGTGATCACGAAATAAAAAAAGCGCGCCCCGTGACGCGGAGTGCCCGGAAGGTGAATGGGGCGATATTCGCACTCCCGTGGCCGGACTGACCGAAAAAGAGGGTTGAACCCGTTGCGAAGATGCTGCAGTCCGGGCTTTACGCCCATTCGCGCCGAAACGGCAGCGCGCGTCTTCATGGCGGTGCGCAACGCGGACATAAAGGAGGCTCGGCGCAAACCATAAAGACGCCTTGCAGCGCCGCGAGTCGAGGAGGCGAACTTCCGGCCCTGTCGAGCCGCAAAGGGCTTGAACGCGCGAGGCGGATGTGGTAAAGCAGAAGGGAATTCATGATTTTGTTGCGGCAGGAACTTTCGCATGAAACATTTGCGCGGGAGTGGTATCGGGCCACACGATCATGAGGGTCGGAGAGCGCCGGGAGGCCGGTAACACTGAAGAAAGGAGGTTGGATATCGGAAAAGGCTGAGGCAGGCGCTGAATGACCCGTGTTTTCGCTTCATGCAGTCGCAGTTTTTTGGTCACGGGGTTCTGGATGGAATTTGACTCCGGGATCGGAATCATGGCAGTCTGATTTTCTGGTAGCAAGGGAGGCCTTCTCATGGAGGCCTTGTCACGACGATGTGGAGGACTCACTCGATGCTGTTCCGCACGAACCGTTGTTCCGTACGAAAACCCCCGACAATAAATCGCATGTTTTTGAACCGGCGTCTCGGTACGCCTGGCCACAGGGGCCGGGGCGGGCTTTGACTCCATGATCAGAAGGATGGGAATTTGATTTTCTAGTATCACACGGGAGGCCTTCTCTCAGGAGGCCTCATACGGGGGCCTTCTCAAGGAGGCCTTATCACGACGATGAGGAGGACTCACTCAATGTTGTTCTGCGCAAAAACACCCATCAACAAGTTGTATGTTTTCACAATGGCGCTCCTGCTCGCGGTAACGCTGGCCGGTTGCGGCAGCAGTAACGGCGGAAGCGCCGACACGTCCGAGCCGCCGGTCACGATGCCGGACCCGGCTCTGCAGGCGGCTGCGGACGCGGCGTCTGCTGCTGCGGATGCGGCCGAAGCGGCTGCGGATGCGGCGGAGAACGCGGCGGCCGATACATCCACGCATGCCGCCGCGGCTATGGACAAGGCGGCTGCGGATGCGGCCGCCATGGCGGCGCGCGCTGCGGCGACCGAGGCGCGCGCGGCTGCAGTAGCGGCGCAGGCGGCGGCGGAGGATGGCGACCTGGCGGCTGCGCAGGCTGCGCAGGGGAATGCCGAAGCCGCCCGGACGACTGCGGAGACGGAGAGGGGCAACGCCGAAACCGCGATGGCGGACGCAGCCACGGCGGAGGCTGAAGCAATCGCGGCGGAAATGGAGGCCGAAGCCGCCAGGATAGCGGCGGCGACCGAAGCGGCGAAGACGAAATCCCAAGCCATCATCAATGAGGCCGCGGGGAGCACCACGGCGCCCTTCGACTCTTTGACCGCCGGTGAGAACTACACGGTAACCGCGGAAATCGAGGACGGCGTCGTGGTCGCCAAGATCGCCATTCCCGGAGCGGCCATGGACGATCCGGAGTTCATGAGAACCGGCGCGCTGCCGGCCATCGGGGACTGGGACGGAAGCATGTATACGCTCGGCCCCAACGATGACGGCGAGACGGAAGTCATAGGCGTCTATACCGACATCGCCGTGCCGACGGTCACGGATTTCGGGGATGTGTATACACTGAACGTCGACCTCGATGCTGCAGTGGACGCCGATGACGACGGCACCGCCAACAACGACTACACCGCGCTCGCGATTGATCAAACCGATGCGGGTGTCCGCAGCCGCGTCGAGTCGGATGCGTTTACCGCCGTCACGTCGGCTACGCTGACATTTGCCAATGACGATACTTCGACCGGCGATATGAACGAGGGGTTTGAAGCCGCGGGCACCTACGCCGGACACATGGGCCGGTACAGGTGTTTTGGTTCCAGCCAATGTGAGGTCGTACTCGACGCGGACGGCGAAATAACCAGTATGACCAGTGGCTGGATATTCATTCCCGATGCGGGCGTCACCATCGACGTGCAGGACTCCGTTTACTTCTATTACGGCTTCTGGGTGAAGAGCACGGAGGAAGAAGGCGCCACCACCTACGATGCGGTGCAAACCTTCGCGGGCGGAAGCGGAATCGATCTGTTCCCCGGCACCGAAATGGCCAATGTCCTGGGCACGGCGAGTTACGAAGGCGGCGCCGCGGGCGTGTTCACGAAGGGGGTGTTCACCCCCGAGGGCACGATCGATACCTCCACTTCCGGCACCTTCACGGCGGACGTGAGCCTGACGGCGTATTTCGGCGGGGGCGACGTGGCGGTCAACAAGCAGTATTCCGTCGAAGGGAGCGTTTCGAACTTCGCCTTGTCCGGGGGCGAGGAGAACGCCTGGAGCGTCAACCTGAAAGCCGATTTCACTTCCTCCGATAACTTTTTCAGAGGCACGGCCAATGGCGGCGGAGCCGAAAAGTCGTGGCACGGCGCCTTCTACGGGGCCGCGGCGGATACTCCCGCCACCGACGACGGCAGCGCCAAGCAGCATCCAGAAGGCGTGCTCGGCGAGTTCAACGCCAATTTCTCGAACGGGCGCGTGGCCGGCGCGTTCGGCGCGCACAAGCAGTAGAATCGGCGGCGGAAAGAAGTTCGCAGAGGAACAATCCACAGTATGCGGGAAGGCGGCCTCCCGGCCGCCTTCCCCTGGACTTGAAAGTGAGTTACACTTCGCGCGCTCCTGCTTTTGGTAAGCCACGGTAAAGACCGCCAACCAGGGAGAGCATGAGGGAGAGCGCAAGGGAGCGTGCTCGCCTCACGTCCAACGCCATGAAAAAAACCATTCTGCTCATCATCTGCATCACCATCTTTGCGCTTGCGCACCTGACGGCCGGGGAGGCTTTCGCTGCCCGGCCTCACCTCTCCAAGGACCCCAAGGTCCAGGCCGCGCGCGGGCTGCTCAAACAGCGCCGCTACACAGAGGCGCTTGAACTTCTGCGCCCCATCGTCAGAGAGTCGAAGGGCCGCGCCGACAGGACGGACGTGCTGTTCCTCGCGGGTCTTTCGGCCATCGAGGCCTCGCGGCGCCTGCCGCCGGCGAATGTGGAGGAAATAACGGCGCTTCTCGATGAGGCCATCGCCGCGCTCCGGGACATCCTCATCACGCAGCCCGGCCTCGTGCGCGTGCGGCTCGAACTCGCGCGCGCGTTCTTCTACAAGCAAGAGGATAATCTCTCTCGCCAGCACTTCGATCGCGTTCTCGCCGGCAAACCGCCCAAGGCGATGGTCTCGAACATCAACCGCTTCCTGCGCATCATGCGCGCGCGCAGGCGCTGGAACGCGTATTTCGGGTTTTCCATCGCGCCGGACACGAACATCGGCGCGGTGTCGGATTCCGAGGTCATCTACATCTTCGATCTGCCCTTCCGCCGCAACAATTTCGAGGGCGCGAGTTCGGGCCTTGGTTTCGTCTTCTGGGGCGGATTCGAGTATCAGCACCCCCTTGAAAAGCGCCTGCGCCTGCGCGTGGGGACGGATATCTCCCGCAGGGAATACGAGGGGAGCCGCTTCGATCAAATGACGGTCTCCCTCCATGCCGGGCCGCGCTGGTGGATGAGCCCCAACACCGAGATGAGCCTGCTCGCCAGCGCGCGGCAGCGCCGGAGCGGCGGCTTCGTCCACAGCCACGAGTTCGGCGTGCGCTACGAGCTCGAACACCGCCTCACGCGCCGCATCCGCCTGAGCGGGCGCGCATCCTGGCACGAGCGCAACTACGAGCGCGACAAGCATTTCGACGGCCCGCTGCTGGATCTCGCGCTGGTGGGTTCGTGGGTGCTCACGCCGACGCTCCAGGTCCGGGGCGGAATCGGCTACGCGGCGGATAACCCCGAATTGCTCAGGAGCAGGAACCGCAGCCGGTGGGGACGTCTGGGCGCGTCGATCGCTCTTCCCTTGGGTTTCACCGTCGGGGCGAACGCGGAGCTTCGCACGACGAATTATAAGGGATCGTGGCCTCCCTTCACCCCCAATGACGTGTTGCGCGAGGACGAAGTGCGCATATACAGCGCCTCCGTCTTCAACCGGGGCTTCACGGCTTTCGGCTTCAGCCCCCAGCTCATCGTGGTGAACGAGGAGCGCGAGTCCAACGCCCAGCTCCACGACTACAAGCGCACCCGCGCCGAGCTTCGCTTCGTGCGGCAGTTCTAGGCCAGGCTTTCCCGAGGAGGGGAAGGATCGGCGGTGCTCATCTTTCAAAATTGAGTCGTAGGGACAGGCCCCTGTGCCTGTCCTGTCGGAGGACGCTCAGCAGGGACAACCACAGGGGACAGGACAACCCGAAAGGGGTGTCTCTACAACAAACACCATAAACCCTCCCGCGCCGGGGCTGTTGAAAACCCGGTTTCGGAAGAGGGCGTCTTTGACATTCCCTCATCGGTTTTGTTCGACTCTCGTCTCGCTTGGCAGCGGAGCTCCCCGATACCCCGTAACCCTGAGTAGCTGCGAAGCCGCGTATCGAAGGTCAATCCCGATTGAAGAATGAGGGATTGCGTCCGTCCCTCGATACCGCGCGCGAGCGCGCCTACTCGGGATGAGGGAGGGGTGGGGCTTTTTCAACAACCCCTCACCGCTTAGATCAGACTCAGGGCTTGTGCACGCCGCAGCCGAAGATGTAGCCCTTGTGGAGTACGACCCATGAGGACTTGGGCGCGACCTTGCCCGTGAGGGGGTCTTTCCAGCCGTAATCGACCCATACGCCCTCGGGTTTCACCTTATCGAGAATGGCGCGGCCGATGCTGAGGCCGCCCGGGTCGATGAGCGTCGAGGCGTTCGTGCCGATGAGCAAGCGGCTTTGGGCATGGGAGACGATGCGCGCGCCCTTCTCCGCCCTCAGAACGAAAATGTAGAGGTCCAGGTGATTGAATTCCGCGCCCGGCCGATTGGTGAAGCGATCGAAAGCCGCCTTCATGCCTTCCTTCTCGAACAGGGCGACGGCTTTCGCCACCATGGCCTGCGCCTGGGCGGGCGTGCCGCGCTTTTTCTTCTGTTCATCCGCGAAAGCGGGCGCTGCGAGGAGCAGTACAGAGACGATGAGCGCGATTTTTACGGTGATGTTGTTTTTCATGGATTGGAGTCCTCTGTTGGTTTTGCCTTTCAACTCCTGAGCGTGGAGGAAAATAGAAAGGTTTTGGGAATCTGTCAATTCAGGGGTGATTTGTGGGCGTGTTCGTCATTTCGGCATGCGCCGGAGTGACGGGCGAAAACTACCCGCCCTTACGAAGCTGCAGACGATCCCTCCCTCTTCGGTCGCAATTCCTCCTTCTTCAGGCGGAATTGACCTCCGTTTGTCTCGCCCATGCGGTTGTCTTATCATCAAGAAGAGAACGCATTGCGATGAGGATAAGAAAGTGAATTCGCAAGTTTCCATCCCCAAAGAGAGGCTCGCTGCATTTTGCCGCGCGCACGGCGTGAAGCGTTTCGCCGTCTTCGGCTCGGCGCTGCGTGAGGATTTCGGACCCGAGAGCGACGTCGACGTGCTCGTCGAGTTCGAACCGGGCCGCGCGCCGGGGCTGCTGGGCGTGGCCGGCATGGAGCGGGAGTTGTCGGACCTCTTCGGCGGGCGGAAGGTGGACCTGATCGAACGCAGCGCCGTCGAAGCAAGCCGGAACTACATTCGCCGTGAATCGATACTACATTCCGCCGAGACCATCTATGCGGCGTGACGACGCCTGGCTGCTCGACATGTTGCTGGCTGCGCGCGACGTGGTGGATTTCGCTCGTGGTCGGACGCGGGACGATCTGAACACGGACCGCCAGTTGGTCTTGTCACTGGTCAAATCTATCGAAATCATCGGCGAGGCCGCCGCCCGCATCAGGCAGGAGACCAGAGAGGCTCACCCCGAGATTCCCTGGCCGAAGATCATCGCCATGCGGAATCGACTCGTGCATGCATATTTCGAGATCAATCTGAGGCGCGTGTGGGAAGTTGTGCAAAATGACCTTCCCGACCTGATCTCCCTCCTCGAACCGCTCGTCCCGCCGGAGAAGACGTAGCGGACAGGGAATCACCAAACACAGCCGGGAGGAAATGAATGTCCAAGACGACAGTTGGTTTCGTGGGCCTGGGCCTGATGGGAAAGCCGATGGCGCGGCGGTTTCTGGCGGCGGGGTATCCGCTGGCGGTCTCGAGCCGCAGCCGTCCGCCGGTGGACGAGATTGCGGGGGAGGGCGCCAGGGCGTGCGGTTCGCCCGCCGAGGTGGCCGCGCACTCGGAAGTCGTCTTCACCATGCTGCCCGACGCGCCCAACCTGAGAGACGTGGTCTACGCGGAAAACGGCCTGTTGAATGCCATGAAGCCGGGGGGCGTTCTCGTGGATTGCACCAGCAACGACCCGGCCTTCTCCGCCCAGGTCGCGGAGGCTCTCTCGGAGAAGGGCGTCGGGATGCTCGACGCGCCGGTATCGGGCGCGCCCGAAGGGGCGGCCGGCGGCACGCTCGCCATCATGGCCGGGGGTCCCAAAGACGTCTTCGCGCGCTGTAAGCCCCTGCTCGACGTACTGGGGGGGAAGGTGGTGCACGTGGGAGAGGCGGCGGGCTCGGGGTGCATCGCCAAGCTCGCGAACCAGATTCTCGTGGCCGTCACTTTCCTCGGCGTGGGCGAGGCGCTCGTATTCGGGGCCAAGGCCGGTCTCGACCCCGCGGCGCTCGTGGACGTGATGGGCGCAGGCCTCGCGCGCTGCGGGGGGCTGGAGGTCAAGGCGCCGAAAATCCTCTCGGGCGATTTCTCCCCCGGCGGGAAGATAACGAGCCACGTGAAGGACTTGCGCTACGCGCTGGAGCAGGCGCGCGAGCGCGAGGTGGCGCTTCCGGGCGCATCGCTCGTCGCGCAGATATTCAACTCCCTGGTGGCGAACGGGGAGGGGGAACTCGACCACATCGCCATCGTCAAGGCGCTCGAGCGCATGGCGGGCGTGGAAGCGCGGGCGCTTTAATATGGCCTTCGGTACATGCCTTATGAAATCCTCGGGGGGAATCTGCGCAACGCGCCGGTATGATGATATTGCTCTGAGATGGCCTGCGCGGGTATCTGTGCGCTCGTGATGACGGGAAAGCGCCTTGCCAGAAACAGAAGGCTGCTTTAATAAGACCCTCGAAAGTTTTATCTGGGACACTTTCCAACGCCGCTTGAACGAGCAGGATGAACGAGACGAGGAGAAGCCGTTGAAGCACGAACCCGTTTTGGCGAAGCTGAACGAACTCAGAAAAGACGCGCAGGGCGAGGGCGGCGTCGAGGAGAAGGCGCTCTATCACGCGTTCTGCTTCATCTCCTACGAGGTGGGCGCATTCGCGGACTTCGTGGAGAAGGAGGCGGCTCCCTCGGAGAAAAAGGATACCGCCGCAGGCCCCGAGGCCGAGGAATATCTCGACGTCCTCACGGAGCTCAGGGACGAGGTCGCGGACGACCCCGAGGACATTGAGTTCATCGCGCTCGATCGCGCCGCGGCGTTCATCTCGCAGATCAGCGGAGATTTCCAGGCTTACCTCGACGAGGCGGGGGAGTAAGCACGTTCGCCACCGTCGATTTGGCTTGCATGTCCCGATTGTAAATGATATCATTTTGATGGCATTTGATTTTGAGAAAAGCAGAACTTGGAGGCAATCATGGCGACCGTCAATGTGCGAAAACTCAAAGAGAATGTAGTGCGATGTCTTAAACAGCGCGCGGAGGCGAATAATCGTTCCTTGGAGAGCGAGGTGCGTCACATTCTCGCCGCCGCCGCTGAAGATGACATGATGGCGAAACGTAAATCCTTCCTGGAGTTGTCTCTGAAACTTCGCCAGAAGACGAAAGGCCGCGTGCGGGTACCCTCGGAAGTCCTCATCCGTGAAGATCGAGAGAGCGGGTATCGGAATATCTGATGCGTTTCGTGGTGGACGCCAGTGTCGCGGTCAAGTGGCTGATCGAGGAAGAGGGGTCTGAATCAGCGAAGTGGTTGCTCGAAGGCGAGCATGAATTACATGCGCCGCGTTTGATGGTGTCCGAAATCGCCAACGCACTGCGGCGCAGGACTCGGATGGGCGATGTTCAGCTTGGCGAGGCGGGTGAACTGGTTTCCATTGTTCCTGAAATGCCTCTCCACTGGGCGGATGATGAAAAAGTCTGCGCGGACGCGGTTCGTATTGCGATCGCACTCGATGCGTCGGTTTATGATTGCATCTACCTCGCGCTTGCGCATCGCGTCGGCGCAAAACTGGTGACGGCGGACGATCGTTTTGTAAACGTCGTGGCGGCGACCGAGCATGGTGGCGCTGTGACGACACTCGCTGACTTGGCCGTGGAATCGGAGTGACCTCATCGGCCGAAACAAACCCTTTCTCCTTTGGTCGGCAGCCATCCCTCCCCCCTCGGCAATCGTAACCTCTTCCATCGCAACAGCGCTTTCGCCTTGTCATCCTCAAAATCGATGGTGTATTGTCATTTCTCCTTTCGTGGTTTCGCATGGACCCATTCGTCGAGAAACCGCTAGAGCCGCGAGGGCGTTGGGCTGACCTCCGTCATGCCTGTCGCCTCGTTTGATAAGGCATGATTTTTTGGGGAGTCATAAAATGGCGCTTCCGCTCGACGGCGTTCGAATCGTTTCGCTGGGGGTATCCATCAGCGGGCCGGTGGGGCTGCGCCATCTGGCCGATTTCGGCGCGGAGGTGCTCAAGGTCGAGGTCCCCGGCACGGGCGACATGGTGCGCCTCTGGGACGACGCGGTCTTCGGCGAGGGGGCGGTGCACTTCTGGGTGAACCCCAACAAGAAGAGCGTGACGCTCAACCTGAAAGACGAACGCGGCAAGAAGATTTTACGCGAGATGCTCGAGGGCGCGGACGTCTTTCTCGAGAACTTCAGCCCCGGCGCAATCGACAGGCTCGGCTTCGGGTATGAGGAAGTGAAGAAGATAAAGCCCGACATCGTCTACATCCACACCTCGGGCTACGGGCAGGACGGCCCCTACCGCGACATGAAGGCGTTCGACGGCCTCATCCAGGCCGAAGCGGGCATCATGGAGATGACGGGCCCGCCCGAATCCCCCGCGAAGATGGCCCATTCCATCTGCGACGGGGTGACCGGGCTATTCGTGGCCCTGGGCGCGATGATGGCGCTCAGACACCGCGACAAGACGGGCGAGGGCCAGGAGCTCGACGTCTCGATGTTCGACTGCATGGTCAGCATGCAGGGCTATTTTCACTTTCACTACTATCTCCACGGCGCCAAGCCGAGCCGCGTGGGCGTGGGGCATCACTTTCTCGCCCCTTACGGGGCCTATCCCGCCAAGGGGGGGAAACTCATCGGCGTCGCGTGCGGCAACGAGAACACCTGGCGGCTGTTCGCAGAAGCCCTCGGACACCCCGAGTGGGTGGACGACCCGCGCTTCGCCACCAACGCCGAGAGACACGCGAACAAAGACGCCCTGCTCGAACAGGTGCTGCCGATCCTCGCCACCAGGGAGCGCGAGGAATGGCGGCGGATTTTCCTGGAGGCCGGCGTCCCCTGCGGGGCGGTGAACGATCTGGGCGAGGTGTGCGATCATCCCCAGACGGCGCACCGCGAGATTTTCCCCGAGGTCGAAGGCGAATACGGAAACCTCAGAATGTGCCGCTTCCCGGTCAAGTTCAGCGATATGACGCCAAAACTCGAGCACCCGCCGGGGCTGAGCGCCCATACCGAAGAGGTGCTGGAGGCTCTCGGCTACTCCCCGGACGACGTGGCGGACCTGCGCCGCGACGGGGTGATTTGATTTGTAGATAAATTATATTCGTTCACTTTCAGGAAGGAGCGTCCATTGCATTTCGAGTTCACCGAGCTACAGACGAGCGTTCAGCGGATGATGAAGGAATTCGTGGACCGCGAGGTCATGCCCATCGCCATGGAATACGAGCTCGCCGACAGATACCCCACGCCCGTCGTGGAGAAGATGCAGGAGCTGGGTTATTTCGGTTTCACGATACCCGAGGAATACGGCGGGAGCGGCATGGACGAGGTGTGCTACGCCATCGCCATGGAGGAGTTATCCGTGGGCTGGATGAGCGTGGCGGGCATTCTCGGCACGCACATGATGACCGCCTGGATGATCCTGAACTACGGGACGGACGAGCAGAAAAAGACCTATCTGCCGAAAATGGCCACCGGCGAGTGGCACTCGGGCATGGCGCTCACCGAGCCGGGTTCGGGCTCCGACGCCGCCGCCCTCAAGACGCGCGCAGTGCGCGAAGACGACCAGTGGGTGTTGAACGGCTCCAAGATGTTCATCTCGAACGCCGAGCACGGCACCATGTTCAGCGTGTTCGCGCGCACGGATCCCGAAAAGCCCAAGGCGAAGGGCATCTCCTGCATCCTCGTCCACAAGGGAACGCCCGGTTTTCAGGTGAGCCGTCATTTGAAGAAGATGGGATACCGGGGCATCCGCACGAGCGAACTGGTGTTCGAAGACGCGCGCGTGCCGCTCGAAAATCTCTTGGGGCAGGAGAACGAGGGCTTTCCGATGATCATGAGCGGGCTCGAAGGCGGGCGCGTCAACGTGGCGGCGCGCAGCGTGGGCCTCGCCCGCGCCGCGTTCGAGGATTCGATGCGTTACTCCCAGCAGCGCGAGACCTTCGGCAAGCCGCTCGCGGGGCATCAGCTGATCCAGGCGAAGCTCGCCGAGATGGGAACGCGCATCCACGCGGCGAAACTGATGACCTACCACGCGGCGAACCTGAAGGCCCGGGGCAAGCGGTGCGACCTCGAGGCCGGCATGGCCAAGCTCTTCGCCTCGGAGACGGCGGAGTTCTGCGCGAGCGAGGCCATTCAGGTGCACGGCGGCATGGGCTACATTCAGGAGTTGCCGGTGGAGCGCTATTTCAGGGACTCGAAGCTCCTGGTGGTGGGCGAGGGCTCGAACGAGATTCAGCGCCTCATCATCGCCAAGAGGCTTCTGGAGCAATACCCCGCCTAGAGGGGTTGTTGAAAAACCCGGCCTTGGGAGCGGGCGCCTTTGACACCCTCACCCCAGCGCCCCGAACCCTCATCCTGAGTAGGCGCGTAAGCGCCGTATCGAAGGATGGGAGGCGCGCAAACGCTCCTTCGTCAGTCACGTCAAACGCTCAATCATCAATCGCGTTTGACTCCGCAGGCGTGAACTTCGCCCTTCGATACGCGGCTTCGCCGCTACTCAGGGTGAAGCAGAGCGGTGCGTTGCTCAGGGGAACGAGATATTACGCGCCGGGGCGTCGAATACGCCACAGGCGGTTTTCTTTTGAGGAAGGACTATTTCAACAGCCCCCCAAAAAAGGGGGGGGCGGGGAAAAAGAGGCGTCCGCAGCGCGGGAGGCGCATTGCCCGGCTGCGTGCCTTGATTGTGGACGGGAGCATAACGAGGAGAACGAATATGCCTGATTTTCAGATGGGACGCTGGTATGATGATTTCGTGGTGGGCGAGGTCATCAAGCACAGGCCGGGACGCACCATACTCGAATCGGACAACACCTGGTTCACCCTGCTGACGAACAACACCCATCCGATTCATTTCGACGCCCACTATGCGTCCAAGACCCAGTTCGGTAAGCCTCTCGTGAATTCGGCACTCACGCTGGCGGTCGTGGCCGGCATGACGGTCACCGACACGTCTTATCGCTCGGTGGCGAACCTCGAGTGGACCTACATCAAAATGCCCGCCCCCGTCTTCGCGGGCGATACCCTCTACTCGGAATCGGAAATTCTCGACAAGCGCGAGTCGAAGAGCAGGCCGGATCGCGGGATCGTCACCATCAAGACACGCGCCTACAACCAGCGCGGGGAACTCGTGATGGAATACGAGCGCAAATCCATGGCCGCCAAGAAGGGCATGGGCGCCATTCCCGACTACGACAACATCGAGTTGGACGGGGAATAGGACGAGGCGATCACCCGATTTTTCAGTTGGTCGATTCAGTCGCTTCTACTTGCTCGTTCGCTCGATGAGGGTTCGCAGCGCGAGGCCGTCGTCCTCCGCTCGCTTCATGAGCACATCCAGCGCCTTGTCGCGCGCGATCGCCGCGCGACGCATGAGCCAGAGCCCGATACCAATGAGCGCGCATTGCGCGAAGCCCACCACGCCAGCCACCCACACGGCGGCGTATTGCACCTCAAGCGAGGATTTTGTAATCCCAGAGTTGCTTTTTGAAATGCCAGGGTCGCTATTTCGAATTCGGTCATCGTTCTGTTTCTTAAAAAAGTTTTCTTCCAGATTGTATGCCGGTTACCCATCCCCATATAGGGTTTTCGTAAGAATCCTTGTCAACTCTGCTCACCCGAAGTGCTTCTCGCACCTTTCTCCATGGTGCTCGCGTGATGGTGTACGTGCTTGAACATTCCGGCCTGAAGTGGTTTTATGGACGAAGGAAGAGAGAATGCGTTCCATATTCGGTTCAAGTCGCGCCGTCTCGGAAGGGATATTGAATTGAAGAGCGCAAACCAAGTCGCTCGAAACATAATCGGATCCTCACACGAGCACGGCGACCCCATATCGAATCTCAAGCTCCAAAAGCTGCTTTACTACGCGCAGGCGTGGCATCTTGCGCTCTATGACGCGCCTTTGTTCGGGGATCCCATCGAAGCATGGGTCCACGGTCCTGTCGTGCCGTCGGTTTATGGGAAATACAAAGCGTGGTCGTGGCGGCCAATCGACGTTGAACCGGAGGAAGAAGAATTCGATTCGCGGACGCGGGACCACCTCGACGAAGTCATGGACGTGTACGGAGGGCTGAGCGCCTACGATCTGGAAAAACTTACCCATCAAGAGGACCCTTGGCGAAATGCGCGTGGGGGTCTGCCGCCGGATGCCCCGTCGAACAACGTGATCTCTCATGAAGACATGAGGGACTACTACAGGGCGAGGGTTGATGGCGAAAAAGATCAAGAGAGGTAGTATTCCGCGTCTCGCCCGGAGCATTCCGCCTGCCTCCCCACCACCTGACGCGGACTCGCTCCGGTTCTCTTTCAAGTATCTGGATCTTGTGGGCAACGCAAAGTTCAGTATCGAGCGTTGCCGGGACGGGTATCTGAAGACTTTTCTGGAGAGACTGAGAGATTTATCGCGCCTGACCGCAAAAGAATTTCGGACGAGCAGATCGAGAGCCCTGCGGTCCCATGCCATTGATTTTAGCGAAACCACGGAACCCCAGGGGTTTCACGCCCTCAACGAGCAGCTTCGCGCCGAGCAGGCGTGGCAGTTTCAACTCACCGCGAACGAACATGGGCGCGTTCACGGGATACTGTTGTTGGACACTTTCTACGTCGTGTGGATCGATCTCGATCACGAGCTTTATCCTGCCCGGAGGCAATGCTGACCTGACCCGTCCGCACAAACCGGGACATCACCAAGACGGATGAAATGCGCGGCTTGGATTTACGTTTCCTCCTTCTACTCATCCCCCGTCCCCCTTTGCGGGGGTTGGGGCGTGTGGTAGTATCTCGCGGTCGTATTTCGGAACGAGGGGCCAAGTGCGAGGGTCAGAGGCTTCTCATCCATTCCAAACACCTGATTCGAGCGAGGGAAAAGTCTTGTCTGAAGAGCTGAATCCGCATCTGCGTTTGCTGCTGGGGCCCGGACCCAGCCCGGTTCACCCGAGAATCCTGAAAGCCATGAGCACCCACGTGGTGGGCCATCTGGACCCCGATTTTCTCTCCGTCATGGACGATTGCCAGGTGATGCTGCGCGATCTGTTCAACACGGAGAACCAGGTGACCTTCCCCGTATCGGGCACGGGCAGCGCTGCGATGGAGGCTTCCGTCTGCAACATCGTCGAGCCGGGCGATAAGGCCATCATCTGCGTGAACGGCGTGTTCGGCGGAAGGATGAGCGACGTGGCGTCGCGCTACGGGGCGGATGTCGTCACGGTGGAGGCTCCCTGGGGGCAGCCCATCGACCCCGGGGACGTGAAGGCCGCGCTCGACGCGAATCCCGACGCCGTGATGGTGGGGCTCGTCCATGCGGAAACGAGCACGGGCGTGCTCCAGCCGATGGAGGAAATCGGCGCGATGTGCCGCGAACACGGCGCGCTCCTGCTGCTCGATTGCGTCACCTCCCTGGGCGGCGTGCCCGTGGAACTCGACAAATGGGGCGTGGAGGTCGCCTACAGCGGCACGCAGAAATGCCTGGCGTGCCCCCCGGGCGTCGCGCCCGTCACCTTCAGCGAACGAGCGCTCGGCAAGGTGCGCGAGCGAAAATCCAAGGTCACGAGCTGGTATTTCGACGTGAGCATGGTGGAGAAATACTGGGGCAACGAGCGCGTCTATCACCACACGGGTCCCATCTCCATGAACTACGCCATAAGAGAAGCGCTCCGGATCATCTTCGATGAAGGCCTCGAGGCGCGCTTTGCCAGGCACGCCCTGGCGAGCAAGGCCCTCCAGGCGGGCGTTGAGGCGCTCGGTCTTTCCATGTTCGCCCAGGAGGGCGCGCGCACGCCCACGCTCAACACCGTCGCGCTCAAGGACGGTATGGACGACGGCGCCGTTCGCAAGAGTCTGCTCAACGATTTCAACATCGAGATCGGCGGCGGATTGGGTGCTGTGGCCGGCAAGATATGGCGGGTCGGGATGATGGGCCACGGGGCCACACAGGCGAACGTGGTCTACCTTCTTTCCGCGCTGGAAGTAATTTTCTCCAAATTGGGGTATATTACACGGACTGGAGATGGTGTCGGGGCCGCGACGCAAGTTTACGCAGACGCGGCTTCCTGAGCGTTCGCCATAGGAGTTTTTCGATGTTTCCGATGAATATGGGCATTCCCGAGCTTCTGGTCATCCTCGCGATATGCGTGCTGGTCTTCGGCGCGAAGCGTCTGCCCGAGATCGGCTCGGGCCTCGCTCGCGGTATCAAGAGCTTCAAGAAGGGGATGAGCGACGAGCCGGAACTGCCCGAGAAGAAAGAGGCGTCCGCCGCCGGAGAGGGCGACAAGGGCTGAAGAGCCGGTTCGCCTTTAGGCCCGCGCGTGAATTCCGAGGCGTCGCGTTCCTCATCGGCGGGGCGTTTTCTCAGACAGGAGATGTCGGGTCCGCGTGCTTTGTAAACAGCAGCGGGTGATGGGTGGGTAGAGCCTCGCGGGATGCGGCGCTGTTCTCCGCCGTCAAGGGGCGCGCCGGTTGAAGCCTCCCGCGAACGCCCCTTATGTTTTGCGACCAGCCCTGCGCGCGCAGCGGTTGGTTTTTCTTTTCCGGAGATGTTCGATGGAATTCTTCAAGGTCGTATCGCCCGAAGAAGCAATAAGCGCACTTCAGGGCTTCCGTGCTTTGCGGATGGAGAGCGTCTCTTCTTTCGACGCCGTGGGCCGTGTCCTGGCCAGTGACGTTCACTCTCCCGTCGACCTGCCCGATTTCCCGCGCGCCACGATGGACGGCTATGCTTTGAGAGCCTCTGATTCCTTCGGCGCGGGCGATGCCATTCCCGCCTATCTCGATATCATCGGGCAGGTGCCCATGGGGGAGGCGCCCGGTTTTTCGGTAGGCCGGGGCGAGGCGGCGCGCATCCTGACGGGCGGCATGGTGCCGGAGGGCGCCGACGCCGTGGTGATGGAGGAGTTCACCTCGGCTCCCGACGCGGAGACTTTGGAGGTCCGGCGTCCCGCCGCCGTGGGCGAGAACGTACTTGGCATTGGCGATGATCTCGAAAAAGACGAGTTGATCCTGGGGGCGGGCGCGCGCTTGAGGAGCCAGGACGTGGGCGCGCTCGCGGGCGTTGGGGTCACGTCGGTGGAAGTCCACCGCCGTCCCAGGGTGGCGATACTGCCCACGGGCGATGAATTGGTCGACCCGCGCGAGGCGCCCCGCGCGGGCCAGGTGCGCGACATCAACCGCTTCTCCCTCGCGGCGGGGGTGGTCGAGGCGGGTGGCGAACCCGAGACCGAAGATATCCTCCCGGACGATCTCGAAGTCATCAAAGAGCGTCTCGACCGAGCGGTGAATCGCGCGGACGTCGTGCTCATCTCGGGCGGAAGCTCCATGGGGCTGCGCGACTACACGGTGGAGGCCATCGACTCTCTGGGCGAGCCGGGCGTTCTGGTGCACGGCATATCTATCAAACCCGGCAAGCCGACCATCATCGGTCGCATCGTACGTGGCGGGGAGGACAAGGCCGTCATCGGCATTCCGGGGCATCCGGTTTCAGCGCTCATGATCTTTCACGCTTTCGTGCGGCCCGTCATCCGGCAGTTGAGCGGCGAAGTCGCCCGCACCGAAGCGGAAAGAGAAGGACTTGCAGCCACCCTGTCGAGGAACGTGTCCTCCGCTCCCGGTCGCGAGGATTTGGTTCGCGTCTCGCTCGAAGAGGGCGAGAACGGGCGTGTCGCCCATCCCCTGATGGGCAATTCCGCGATGATTTCGACCATGACGAAGGCGGACGGCTACATCACGATTCCCCTCGAAGCCGAGGGGCTGCGCGAGGGAGCGCAGGTGCGCGTGCATCTGTATTGATTGCATCTTTAAGCGTTTTTCTCATCGAATCAGGTGTAGACAATGATCGATTTGCCCCTGGCCCAGGGGGGCCGGAAAATTTATCTCGAAAACATCCCGCGCGAAGAGGCGCTCTCGCGTCTTCTGGAGAAAGTGGCTGATTTCCGCTTAGGTGAAGAGGAAATCCCGACTCCAGAAGCACTCGGGCGCGTGACCTCGCGCGCCGCCTACGCAAGCATTTCCAGCCCGCATTTTCACGCCGCCGCCATGGACGGCTACGCTCTCGCCTCGGCGGAAACTTCAGGCGCCACGCCCGTTGCGCCCAGGGAGTTTCTCCTGGACGAGCAAGCCTACCCCCTCGATACGGGCGACCCGATGCCCGAGGGAACGGACTGCGTCGTCATGATCGAGCACGTTCACGAGGCGACACCCGGCGCAATCCGCATCGAGGCGGCGCTATCGCCCTGGCAGAACGTGCGCGTGGCGGGAGAAGACGTTGTCGAAGGCCAACTCATCCTCACGGCGGGGCACGTTTTGAGGCCCTATGATCTGGGCGCGCTTTTGGCTGCCGGGATCACGCGGGTGTGGGTGCGGCGGCGTCCACGGGTGGCCATCATCCCCACCGGGGATGAACTCGTTGAAGCGGGGGCCGATCTCAAGCCCGGCGATCTGGTGGAGTTCAACTCGAGCGTTCTGGCGGCCTTCATCACGGAGTGGGGGGGAGAGGCGCTTCCCGCCCCGATTCTGGAAGACAGATTCGAGGCCATAGAGGGTGCGGTTCGAGACGCGCTGGAAAGCGCGGACATCGTCCTGGTGAACGCGGGATCATCCGCAGGGCGAGAGGACTACACCGCCGCCGTCGTGGAGAGGCTGGGCGAACTCCTCGTGCACGGCGTGGCGATCTTCCCCGGCAAGCCCACCATCCTGGGCGTTTGCGCGTCGGAATCGGGCGCGCGCAAGCCCGTTCTCGGGATTCCGGGCTATCCGGTCTCGGCGGTGCTGGCGCTTCAGGAGTTCGTGCGTCCGCTGATGGCGCACATGGCGGGAGCGGCGCCGGGCGAGGAGGAGCGCATCGGGGCTTTCATGAGCCGCAAGAGCGCCTCGAGGCTCGGGATGGAGGAGTTCTTGCGCGTGAAACTCGGCCGGGTGGGCGAGCGGATGGTCTGCCTCCCCGCCAAGCGCGGGGCCAGCGTCATCAGCTCGCTCGTGGAGGCGGACGGGGTGGTGCGCGTGCCCGCCCATTCGGAGGGAATCGAGACGGGCGAGGAGGTGACGGTCGAGTTGTTGAGGCCGCTCGCCGATATCCGGGGCAACCTGCTCATGGCGGGCAGCCACGACAACGCGCTGGACCTCCTGGCGGACGAATTGAGAGCGCGCCACCACGACGCGCGTCTATCCGCCTCTGCGGTGGGTTCGCTGGCGGGCCTCATCGCCGTGCGCGACGGAGAAGCGCATATCGCGGGCAGTCACCTGCTCGACCCCGAGACCGGGGAATACAACTGGTACTATATCGAGCGCTACCTCAAGGGCCGAGAGGTCGTGGTGGTGAATTTCGTCCAACGGGAACAGGGCATCCTCACGCCGAAGGGAAATCCCAAGGGAATCACAGGGATAGCCGGCCTGGGCCGCGGGGATGTCTCCATCGTCAACCGCCAGAGCGGGGCGGGAACGCGGGTGCTTCTCGATCACCTGATGGCGCGCGAGGGACTCACGTCCGGCGACGTCAGGGGCTACGAGCGGGTGGAGACCACGCACATGGCGGTAGCCATGGCGGTGTCGGCGGGACGTGCGGACTGCGGTCTGGGGATTTCCGCCGCCGCCAGGATGTTGAACCTCGATTTCATTCCGCTGGAGCGCGAGCGGTTCGATTTCATCGTCCCGAAAGAGCATTGGGAGTCGCCCGCGATACGAAAGGTGATGGATATTTTGAGCGATGCGGCTTTTCGGGATGCCGTGGTTGCGCTCGGCGGGTATAATGCTGAGTTGACGGGCCAGGTGATGGCACCACCCTAGAGAAAAGGTTTTAGAAAATGGCGTTATTCGATCGCTACGGGCGCGCGCACGATGACTTGAGAATCTCGGTGACGGACCGGTGCAACTTCCGGTGTTTCTACTGCATGCCCGAGGAGGGCATGACGTGGCTGCCCCACGATGAGGTTCTCAACTACGAAGAAATCACCCGTATCGTGCGCATCACCACCGAACTGGGTTTTACGAGCTATCACCTGACCGGCGGCGAGCCGCTCCTGCGCAAGGACTTGCACCGCCTCGTCGAGCAGATGGTGGAAGTACAGCCCGAAATGGACCTGGCCCTGACGACCAACGGCGTCTTTCTTCCGAAAATGGCGAAGGATCTCCACGCGGCGGGCCTGAGGCGCGTGAACATCAGCCTCGATTCCATGGACGCGGGCAAGTTCCTCTTCATGACGCGCCGCGACGTGTTCGGCCAGGTGATGGAGGGCATCGAGGCGGCGGCGGCGGCGGGATTCTCGCCCATCAAGATCAACGCGGTGGCGGTCAAGGGCCTGAGTGAGGAGGAGTTGCCGCGCTTCGCCAGGTGGTCGCGCGAGACGGGCCACATCGTGCGCTTCATCGAATACATGCCGCTCGATGCGGACCGCACCTGGGCGCACGAGAAGGTCTTGACTGCGGAGGAGATACTGGAAGGCCTCTCCGTCGAGGGTGAACTAGAACTCGTGAGCGGCCACCCCTCCGACCCCGCGACGCGCTACCGCTACAAGGACGGCAAGGGCGAGGTGGGCGTCATCGCCTCGGTCACGCGGCCTTTCTGCCAGGACTGCAACCGCATCCGTCTCACGGCCGACGGCATGGTGCGGACCTGCCTGTTCTCCACCACCGAGCACGACGCCAAGAAGCTGCTCAGGGGCGGCGCGACAGACGATGAGATAAAGGCCTGGCTCGCCGAGGTGGTGCTCACCAAGACGCCGGGCCACCTCATCGGCCAGAAGGAATTCGTCCAGCCCGAGCGCACCATGAGCGCCATCGGCGGCTAGGCTTCCCGCATATCGATCTGAATTCGAATACTCAGGCGATGAAACGGCGCCGGATTACGAGCGTCGGCGCCTGTGAAGTTCATAGCTTATAGCGAAATTAGTTATCTTATAATTAAACTATAAATCTCCTAATTTCCTTATAATTCCTGCGCAGCATCCGCTTCAGAACTGATACTCACCTGAAATGGATCGGAACGGGAGTATTTCCCGAAAACGCGCATCCTGGTAGCAGCATTTCTCGATTATTTTGAAATTATCTATATTATATAATAATTATAACTCTTATAAGATTGTTATAAATTTCTGCGCTGAATTCAATGGGCAATTCACATGAGCGGTTGGTCGAAACAGAGCACTCGACCGAAAACAACAGACATCCCGGCGAAGAGATTTATTGAATTATTCAGAAATTAGCTATCTTATGAAGAAATTGTAAAGTATCTAATTTTAATATAAACTCATCACAACATGGATCCGATACGAAACCCATATGCGCCTGGAGCGGGCACTCTTCCGCCGGAGTTGGCTGGCCGGGACGAGGTTCGTGAATCCGCGCGAGTCGCCTTGGAGCGGACCAGAATCGGACGCTCGACCAGGAGCTTCATGTTGGTCGGGTTGCGTGGGGTCGGCAAGACCGTGCTGTTGAACCTCATTCGGGAGCAAGCCGAGGCGAGCGGTATCTACGTTCTATCGATAGAAGCGCCCGAAAACCAATCGTTGCCCTCTATTTTGGCGCCTCGATTGTATACGGCTTTGCTGAAACTCTCGCGCAGGCGTGCGGCGAAAGAACTGGCGCAAAGAGCCTTGAGAGGGCTCGCGGGATTCGTGAAAGCCCTGAAAGTCACCTATCGGGACATAGAAGTGGGTTTGGACGTCAGCCCCGAACCCGGTCTGGCGGACAATGGAAACCTCGAAAGCGACTTGCAGGAATTGTTCGAGGCCATTGGGGCCGCCGCCCGGGCGGATGCGACCTGCGTGGTGTTTTTCTTCGATGAGCTCCAGTACGTACCCGAAGACCAATTGGAGGCCTTGATCATGGCGTTGCACCGGGTATCCCAACGGCAGCTTCCCGTGACCATGCTGGGGGCGGGGCTGCCCCAGGTGAGAGGCCGCATGGGAAAGGCGAAATCCTACGCTGAACGACTTTTTGATTTTTCCGAAATCGGGCCATTGTCTCCTGAGGACGCCAGACTCGCGATTGAAAAGCCCGCCAGAGAAGAGGGTGTGGAGATAGAACCTTTCGCTCTTGATGAAATCGTCTCCAATACTCGATGCTATCCCTACTTTCTTCAGGAATGGGGCAAGAACGTGTGGGATGTCGCCAAGGGCTCTCCCATCACAGTTTCCGATGTGGAAATCGCCACCAGACAGGTCATCGCCGCTCTGGATCAGAGTTTCTTTCGAGTCAGGTTCGACAGACTGTCCCCCACGGAAAAAAGATATCTGCGAGCGATGGCCGATCTCGGTGCGGGGCCACATCGTTCAGGAGACATCGCTCAACAACTGAACCGCTTGGTAACCTCTCTGGCGCCCATTCGCAGTCAACTGATCAACAAAGGCATGATTTGGAGTCCGAGCCACGGCGATACGGCTTTCACCGTGCCCATGTTCGATGAATTCATGCGGCGCATCATGCCCGGGGATGAATGGTTGTCTTCTGCCTGAAATTAGACGTTTCCCATGTCGCATCACACCGTATTCACAGGTCATTTTTTCTGGAACTTGGTCGTGTCTAAAAGCTGATATCCGTGACTTTGTGCTAAAATCGCGGGCACCGCCGCACAGGATACATCGGGCGAAAGTTTCGTTTTCGGCTTTCTCTTTTTGGAGGCGCGCGGAAAGGATGACCGGAAGAACATTCGCCGCGCTCGTTCTTGCTCTCCTGATTCTTATGGGCGAGGTCGCCACCGCCGAGGCGGGACGTCCCAGGGGGCGGAGAAACCGCATCGTATCGGTTCAGGTGCAGATGGTCGCCGTGGGCCGCCTAGGCAGGAGCGTGGCGGCCACGGGAACGCTCCTGGCCCGAAGCGAGGTCAAGCTCATGTCCCGCGCCGAGGGTCAGGCCCAGGAGGTCTTGGTGCGCGAGGGCGCGCGGGTCGTGAAGGGACAAAACCTTGCGCGCCTCGATTCCACCATCAAACGAATCGATTTGGAACTCTCGAAGAGCGAACTCGCCGCCGCGCAGGCGAACCTTGCGAAACTGAAATCCGGTAGCCGCCCCGAGGAAATCGCGGCCGCTGCGGCCGCCGTCACCCAGGCGGAGGCCACGCGCAAGCGCAGCGAGGCGGAAATCACCTCCGCCCTCGCCAGACGCGAGGAGGCCGAGGCCAACGCGCTCTCCCTGGGCGCTTTGCATAAAACTGGCGTCATCAGCGCACAGGAGTGGCGCAAGGTGACGACGGAGGCGAATCGCGCACGCGCGGACGTGGCGGAGCGAAGGGCGCGCCTCGCAGAAGACGCCGCCCGCGTTCGCGCAGCGCAGGAGAGGCTCAAACTCGTGAAAATCGGCGCGCGCGCCGAGGATCTGGCAATGGCGCGCGCGCAGGTGAGCCAGCGTCGCCAGCGCGTGAGACGGCTCAAGGTGGAACTGGAATACTTCACGGTCCGCTCGCCCATTTCGGGCGTCGTCACCGCGAGAAGAATCGAGCCCGGCGATCTGGCGGTGAACAGGGCGCATCTGTTCACCATCGCCCAGACGGACACGCTGCGCGCCCGGGTGCGGGTGAGCGAACTGGATCTGCCGCTGATCAAGATAGGCCAGGGGGCGCGGGTGGAGCTCGACGCCTACCGGGGCCGTACGTTCTCGGGGCAGTTGACACGGATTTTCCCGAGCGTGGACCCGAGTTCGCGCCAACTCATCGTGGAGGTGGACGTTCAAAATTCCGATTCCTCCTTGCGGCCGGGCCTTCTCGCCCGGGTGAAGTTCGAACCCCTTCTGGGTAGAGAGGCGATCAACCTGCCTGTTCACGCCGTGCTCTGGGACGGGGACTTGCGTACGAAGACGGGTGCGGTCTTCGTCGTGAGAAGGTTCCAGCGGGGAGCCGGGATGGGCGGCCCCGGGCGTGGCGGTTTCGGAAGAAGAAGCGAAGCGGGCGGAAGCGGGCAGGTTGGTTCCGGCAGGAGAGATGCGGCCCGCAGAGGAATGGCCGAGGCGAGCGGGCGCGGCGGCGGAGGGCGCGGCCCGCGCTTCATGGCGGTGCGACGAGAGGTGCGCCTGGGCGAGATGATTGACGGCCGCATCGAGATTCTCGAGGGCCTTCGCGTGGGCGAGCGGGTGGTGGTGAGCGCCATCAGCCAGTTGAGGGACCGGCGGCCCATCCGGGTCGTTGGGCCTTAAGGGAGAAGGGAAGGCCTAATGCTGAGCCGAAGCTGCATCCGAAGGCCCGTGGGAACCATCATGGGCGTCGTGTGCGCGCTGGTGCTCGGCTTTTTCGCGCTCACGCGGCTGCCGGTCGATTTCCTGCCCAGGATCGTCTACCCGCGGATTTTCATCGGCATCGATTTCGAGGGGGCCGACCCCCAGGTGGTCGAAGAGCAGGTGACCAAGGTGGTGGAGCGTGAACTCGCGACCACGCAGGGGGTGGTGCGCATCTTCTCGATCAGCCGCGAGGGCGCCGCGCGCCTGTGGATGTTCTTCGATTTTAATCGCGACATCGACCTCGCGCTCCAGGACGCCATCACCAAATTCAACGTCGCCCGAAGAAACCTGCCGCAGGAGATACAGGATCAACTCCAGAACACGCGAATCTTCAAGTCAGACCCGGCGCAGGTGCCCATCATCGAATACGCGCTGTCTTCCAAGACCCTCAAAGGGCCGCAGCTTCAGACCTGGGCGCGGAAGGTGCTCATCCCCCAGCTCATGACCGTTCCCGGCATCGCCTCGGTGGAGGCGTTCGGCGGCCAGGACGAGGAAGTGCAGGTATTGGTCGATCTGCCGAGGATGCAGGGTCTGGGGCTCGACCTGCCCGCCGTCTTGAGAAGAATGCGCGCCGAGAACATGGATCTGGCCGCCGGACGGGTGAAGACGGCCCACCGCGAGTATTCGAGCCGAACGGCGGGCAAGCTCAAGAGCGCGGGTGAGCTTTCGCGCCTGATCTTTCCCACCAAAGACGGTCGCCGGGTCTATCTGCGCGATTTCGCCAAGGTTCAGGATACCGGTAAGGAACGGCGCATATTCGTCTGGCTGAACGGCGATGAGAGCGTCAAGGTGGTGGCCCTGAAACAGCCCGACGCGAACACGGTCTCGGTCGTGGACGGTCTGCGCGATAGACTCGCCTTCCTGACGCGCTACGGCATTGTGCCGCCGGACATCACCCTCGTCCCGATTTCGGACCAGAGTTTCTTCATCCGCGCCTCGATCAGGAACGTTCTCTCCTCCGCCCTGGTGGGCGGCACGCTGGCGATACTGGTGGTGCTCTGCTTCCTGGGGAGCCTCAGGCGCACGCTGATCATCGGCCTGGCGATTCCGGTCGCTTCGGTCTTCACGTTTTTCCTGATGTGGGCGCTGGGTTTCACCTTCAACATTTTCAGTCTGGGTGGCGTGGCGCTCGGCGTGGGGATGCTCGTGGACAACGCGATCGTCATGCTCGAGAACATATCGCGCCATCAGGCGGAAGGGGGCGACCCCGTGGAGGCGGCGGAACGCGGCTCCGCCGAGGTGGAAAGCGCGATGGTGGCCTCCACGCTCACGAACGTGGCCGCGGTGATGCCGTTTCTGCTGGTATCGGGCTACGTGGCGCTCCTGTTCCGCGAGTTGATACTCACCATCACACTGGCGTTCATATGCAGCCTCGTGGTCGGCCTCACGGTCGTGGCCATGCTATCGGCCAGGCTCCTGCAGATTCCGATGAGCAGCGGCTTCAGCCGCTTCCCGCTTTTCCGCCTTTTTATCTGGTTTGTCGGCCTCGCCAACCGGCTGTACCGTTTTCTCTTGAGGCCGGTCCTGACCCTCCGCTGGGTCGTCATCATCCTCGCCCTGGCCGTCTGCGCGAGCAGCTACACGCTCGTCGGCAAACTGGGCAACGAACTCCTGCCCCAGGTCGATGACGGGCGCATCTCGGTCGACATCCGCTTCTCACCGGGAGGAACGCTCGAATACACCAAACAGGTGACGCGCGAGATTCACGACATGCTCGTGCGCGACCCTTCCGTGGACAAGGTGTTCGCCACGGCGGGCGGGCGCCTTTTCGGGCGCAACTTCTCGCCCTCCGCCTCTCGGGGGAGAATCGACGTGACGCTCAAAGACGGCGTGAGCGTGTTCGACTATCTCGGGAAACTGAGGCCCCGCCTCGCGCGGATGACGTATCCCGATGCGCGGATTTACGCCTTCAAGAGCCGGGTGCGGGGCCTGCGCACCTCCAATACCCGGCACAACAAGAGCTTTTCCCTGGGCGTCCGGGGCGAGGAACTGGCGACTCTGAACCGCATCGCAGAAGAAGTCGTGGAGAAGCTCCAGGGTGTGGAGGGGCTTCACAACGTGCAGATGACCGAGGACAGGCCCCGGCCCGAGTTTCGCATTCAGGTGAACAGGGAGCGCGCGGCGGAGCTCGGTCTCTCCGTCGAGGACGTGGGCGACACCGTGGCCACGGCGGTCGATGGCTCCATCGCCACGTTCATCAACAGGGTGGATACGCGCGTGCCGGTGCGGGTGAAGTTCTCGGACACCGAGATCAAGAGCGAACAGGATCTGGCGCATCTGCCCCTGTTTCCCCAGAACCAGAACGGGCGCTCCACGCGCTTGCACCACGTGGCGCAAATTCGCTATGGACAGGGCAGTTCGGTCATCCCCCGCACGGACCAGAACCGCCTCATCCAGATAACGGGCGACATCCAGGGCCGCTCGCTGGGTGACGTGAGCGCCAATGTTCGCGCGCGCCTGAAAGAGGTCAACGTGCCGAGGGGCTACTTCATCCTGCCTGGTGAGGATGAAGAGAATCTGAAGAAATCGAACCGCGAGCTCTTCATCCTGGCGCTTCTCGCCATGTTCCTGGTCTATACGGTGCTGGCCGTTCAGTACGACTCGCTCGTAAACCCTTTGGTCATCATATTCGCCGTTCCGCCTGCGCTCACCGGCGCGCTTTTGGGTCTCTATCTCACCGGTACTCCCTTCGGCTCGACGGTGCTCATCGGCGTCATCCTGCTGGTGGGCATCGTGGTAAACAACTCCATCGTGATGATCGACTACGTGGAACGCTTGAGAGAACGCGGGATGGATATCAGAGAGGCCATCATCGAGGGGGCGTCGACGAGGCTGCGCCCGATTCTCATGACAACGCTCACCACCATCATCGCGCTCACGCCCCTGGCGAGCGGTTGGGGGAAAGGATCGGAGATGCTCAAGCCCCTGGGGTTGGTCGTGTTGAGCGGGCTTTCGCTCTCCACACTGTTCACGCTCTTCCTCGTGCCGTGCATCTACCTCGCCGCCCAGAATTTCGTCCGCAGCTTGAGGCGGATGGTGGGCTTGCGCGAGACGAAATACACCGCCCCCGCCGCATAGGCGCGAGCCGCACATCGGTCTGCTCTGCACTCTGGATTTACGCATCGGATCCTCGTAGTATCCTCTGCGTCTGAAAGTTGATTCGTTTTGGAGGAGGAGTATGGCGGGAAAAGGAATGGGCGAGCGCGTGCGCGCGGACGGGCGGCTTCCCGATGAGAACCGGAAAATCCGCATCGAACCCGATTATGTAAAGACCTGCGCGGGTAGCTGCCTCATCTCCGTGGGCGATACGAAGGTCTTGTGCGCGGCTTCGGTGGAGGAACGCGTTCCGCCCCACAAGCGCAATTCGGGCGATGGTTGGGTGACAGCGGAATACGCCATGCTGCCGGGCAGCTCCCCCTGGCGGGTGGACAGAGGCCGCGCGCGCGCCGGCCGCAGCCAGGAGATACAAAGGCTTATCGGACGTTCGATGCGCTCGGTCGTCGACCTCTCGAAAATCGACGGGCTTACGATATACATCGACTGCGACGTCATTCAGGCCGACGGCGGAACGCGGTGCGCCGCCATTACGGGAGGCTACGTGGCGCTGGCGCGCGCGGTGAATGCCCTGCTCGCGGAGGGGCGCATCACCGAATCACCTGTCCGCGAGGCGGTGGCCGCCGTGAGCGTCGGCGTGGTTGATGGCATGCCCATGTTGGACTTGGACTATTCAGAAGACTCGGTCGCCGAGGTGGACATGAACGTCGTGATGACCGGCGGGGGCCGCTTCGTGGAGCTTCAGGGAACGGCGGAACAGACCCCGTTCCGTAAGAGCGATTTGAACCGCTTAATTACCTTGGCCGAGAAGGGCATCCGGGAGCTTCTTGAGATTCAGACGAAATATGTTGGCGCGAAATGAAGATTGTTCTCGCGAGCGGGAACCCCGGAAAAGCGCGCGAGGTGCGCGCTGCCCTCGAGGGAATGAACGTCGAGATGCTGCTCCCCGATGAGGCGGGGTTTGAATTCGAAGTCGAAGAGACCGGCTCCACCTATTCGGAAAACGCGCTCATCAAGGCGCGGGCCGCGTGCGAGGCGAGTGGCCTTCCCGCCCTCGCCGATGATTCGGGCGTGGAAGTGGATGCGCTGCCTGGCGAGTTGGGCGTACGCTCCGCGCGCTTCGGCGGCGAGGGACTGGACGATTCGGGGCGCAACGCGCTCTTGCTCGAAAGGATGCGCAATGTGCCTGAAGATCGGCGAGGCGCGCGCTACGTTTGCGTGCTGGCCTACGTGAAGCCGGATGGGTGGTTCGGTTTTTTCGAGGGTGTGCTGCACGGGCGAATACTGCGCGCGCCGCAAGGGGAGGGCGGCTTCGGCTACGACCCGCTCATGTATCTGCCAGAGCACGGCTGCGCCGTCTCGGAGCTCCCGCTTGGGGTCAAAAACCGCATCAGCCACCGGGGTCTCGCACTCGCGGAGTTCCGCGCGTGGCTGGCCCGAGAGGCGGCGGATGGGGCATAATGCGAAAAATTGAATGGTATTCGGTTGTGGCCGCTGCAGGGTGAGAGTGGCCGATGATAAGAACGGCGCACATGCTTTCATGGAGCGCGAAGACAGGAGATATCAGGAATGTCCAGGATCGAGATGATACAGCCCGAAGAAGCGGACGCCGACGTGGCCCGCTTCTATGAGGCCACTACCGCCATGCTCGGCCGCGTGCCGCATTCGATGCGGGTGCTGGCCAAAACCCCCCACGTCGCCAAGGCCATGCTCCCCTTCGTGGCGACGCTCCAGCGCGAGGGCGGCGGCAGCGTGCTCAAGACCAAGATCAAGGAGATGGTGGTCATCAAGACGAGCCATCTCAACGGGTGCGCCTACTGATACGCGCACAACACGTCGCTTGGTCAAGCGGCCGGCATCAGCGAAGAGCAGGTGGAAGTCATCGGCACCGACGGCTACATGGAATCGGATCTGTTCACCCCGCGCGAGAAGGCGGCCATCCTGTGGGCGGAGCACGTGACGCTCAACACCGCGCGCTCGAGAGACGACGTGTTCGAGGAGGTGAAGAAACATTTCTCCGAAGCCGAGATCGTCGAACTCACGATGGTGAGCGGGCTGTTCAACCTCTTCAACCGCTACATGGATTCGCTCGGCATCCCGCTCGAAGAACAACGAGAGGTCGACAAGATCAAGAAATCCCTTCACCTCGACGGCGGGAAGGTCAAGACCTACTACAAGACGATGGTGGAGCACTGGCCGGATGAATACCCCGAACCCGATGCCCAGGACCCGAACAAGAGCGCTTAAACTTTTCTAAACAATGAATCGCCCCGGGGCCTCGGCTACGGGGCGGTTCGTTTGTTGAAGACTTTTGTATTTCGAAGAAGGGGTTTCAACCTCGCTCCTTCTGGCGCCCCGCTGGAAATCATACGCTCGAATCATTCATAATATGACTTGATCGCTGCCGCAGGATGCGGCCTCTCCATTCCCGAGGTTTCCGCATGAAGCGCATCGTCTGTGTCGTCGCATTGCTCGCCTCTTTCGCTTCCGCAAGTGCGGAGACGAACGTGGAAAGTGTGTTCAACTGCCGGGTGAGCTACACCATCTTGAACGGCTACAAGATAGAGCAGAACGTGCGCATCACGTTGCCTACCAAGGAACGAGATCTGGCTGTCTGGCTGGTGGAGCGCAAAAAGGGCGAGTTCAAGAAGCTGGCCTATCCCATCGGCGGCGAGGGGGAATTTCTCATCACGAGGCCCTTCAATAAGGACAAATCCGTCACCTATCCCTTCATCCTCACCTGGCAGCCCTTCGGCCGCTTCCGCCTCACGGGGTTTTTCCTGTCGAGAAGGTATTCCCATACCGTCGTCGTGCGCGACGAGAAGGCGAAGAGGGTCATCGAGATATTCCCCGCCTTTCCGGCCCACATCGCCACCAAGATCGCGCGTGGTGAGTGTGAGAAGTAGGAGGGAGAGCGCGGCATTTTGTAATGGTGGACAAGTTTCGAGGGACCAGAAAGATGATGAAAGCTAAGTGATGTCAAATAGTAAATTACCGAGCATAAGATAAGAGACGGAGTCCTAAGCTAAGGGGGAGAACGAAAATGGCTGAGAGATTCGAACTTCGGCATTTCAAGGATTCGCTAGGAAACGGCACATTACCTATTGATATTTTAGATAATTTTGTTCAGTTCGATTCTAAGTCTCCAATTCCTAAATTGATATTCAGACCTGATGCCCCGCTAGATGAAATTGATCCTGAGTACGATGTTGATCGGGCTATCTGGAAGTATTTGCGAAAAAGACATGACGAAAAACGCATCAAAGTTGCAAAGCTTCAGTCAACAAATTTGAAATCCGTCGTTGCGGAAGGTGATTCCTGGTTTAATCTGCCCCCATTTATAGGGATTCCACCTGCAATCGCTACTTGCATCAAGAACAATGGCCGATTCGAGATGTATAACATCGCCTATTGGGGCCACACACTGGTCGAGATTCTTAAAGATAAGGAATATTTCAAAGTGATGGAGAAGAATACTCCAGATTTTTTTATATTTTCCGCTGGCGGCAACGATATTCGGGTGGGCCTCAAGAATTATGTAAAAAATTATAGTAAATATTGGGATTATTCTGATAAGGACCGAAGAATAGAAGAACTAACTTGTATCGAACATCTCAACAGAGCAATGAGTAATATAATCGGTAAAATTAAGGAGGGATACGAGGATATTCTCGATGAGGTCACTAAAGAGTTTTTTGAAATGAAAGTGTTTTGTCATGGGTATGATTACCCTCGTATTTGCCCCAAAAAAGATGAAAATGAGACTATTGAAGATGAGATAGAAGACGAAGATAAAGTCGAATATATAGGAAATCACTTAAGTGATTTGGAAATACCTTATGACGAAATGGATGCGATACTTAGGCCGATCGTTGATGAATTGAATAAAGCTATTGAAGATGCCGTCGCAGAATACAAGCCTCGAGCCAAATTCATCAATTTGAGAGGAGTGGCTTCAATAGCAGAATTTGACTGGATAGACGATATGCATCCGGGAGAGGAAGGATTTAAGGCTCTCGCTGTGAAATTTGAGAAAGCGATGTCTGAACCCGAACTGCTTGTTTGATTCATGAGCGTGGGGCCATTGTGCTCCGCACATCAGCGAACTTAAAGATGAGGGTTATCCGTCCGTCATAAGTGTCGACTCTTGGATCTCACAAATAACACCGCAGCAGCCGGATGCTCCGTTCCGCCGCGACCCGGAAGGCGGGTTTCTGGTCGATCTGCACCGATAGCACGCCCTCGTAGCCGATTTCCCGGAGCGCGCGGATGAAGTCGCCGAAGTGGATGTGGCCCGAACCCGGATAGCCGCGCGTGGAATCGGCCACGTGCACGTATTCTATCCACTCGCGCGCGGCGAAGATGGCCCCGGGGATGGAGGCGTCTTCCGAGTTCATCCAGCAGCTGTCGATCATCAGCGCGAGGCCTGCGTGGTTCTCCTCTTTAACGTATTCCATGCCCTGGCGCACGGTGTTGATGAAGTTCGTCTCGTAGCGGTTGTAGGGTTCGATGTAGATTTTCATGCCGCGCGCGGCGGCGTAGTCAGCTCCTGCGGTCATCGCGTCGCGCATCCAGCCGTTCGAGGTCTCCCACATCTCGCCGGGGATGCACGTGCCGCGGAACCGGCCGATGTTCACGCCCATGGCGCCGAGCTTCTCGCCCGCGTCGAGCAGCGAGCGCAGCCGGGCTGCGCCGGCCTCGCGGACCTCGGCGTCGGGGTGGCACATCATCACCCCGTCCTGGAGCTCGCTGGGGGCCGAGCCTATCATGGTGACCGAAAAGCCCGAGCGGGCGATTTCCGCTTCCACCCCCTGGGCGTCGGGGTCTTCGGGGTCGCGCATGGCGACTTCGAGCGTGTCGTAGCCCAAATCCTTGAGCACGGCCAGGTTCTCGCCGAAATCACCGCGCACGCCCGGCATCAGGGGCGAGCGCACCTCGGGCGTGGTGATGACGTAGCCCACGCTCATGCGGCTGGGTTCTGAGTATTCGGCGGCGTGAAGGGATATCGGCATTTTCGTATGTCTCCCGGGTGAAAATATATCGTGAATTTTTTGGGAGATTACGTCTACGAACGCATCTTGTCGAGCGGAGTATGTTTATCGCTCAGGAGAAACGGAACGGCCCCCCGAAGCCGGGGGGCCATCGAGCCTTAAGATTGGACCAGCAGCTGAAATGCGTATCCCGCGACCAGCGAACCCAGTATGCCGCCCGCCAGGTAGATGGCAAGAACTTTTCGTTTCACCAGCGCCCATACGCCGGCCATGGCGGGGACGCACGTGACGGGACCCGCGATGAGGAAGGCCATGGCCGCGCCCCCGCCCATTCCTGCGGCAAGAAGCCCCTTGGTGATGGGGATGGCGGCGACGCCCGAGGTGTAAAGCGGAATTCCCACCGCGCTCGCCAGGGGGATCGACCAGGGATTCTCGCGTCCGAGAATCGCGCCTATCCACGCAGGGTCGATGTAGTGGACGATCAGCGCTTCTAAGAGAAACGCCACGGCCAGCCACTTGGCGAGATAAAGGCCAACGCTCCTCGCCTGAAGGGCGAATCCGCTCAGAGAAGGCCTGTTCATTCGGGTATCGTCCCGGGCATCTTGCGCCCTCGGCGCGACGATGTTCCTCAACTCGCCATCGAGCCTCCCGCCCCGCCCGATGAGGTAGGTGGCGTAGCCCGCGGCCGCTCCAAGAACGATGGCGCTGACTAAGCGCGCTATTGCGTAGTCCGTGCCCAGAACGCCCGCTGTCAGCACGAATTTCTCGGGACTCATCAGGGGAGAACTGATCCAGAAGGCCATCACGGGTCCCAGCGGCACGCCGCTTGCAAACATGGCGGCGATCAGGGGGATGACGCCGCAGGAGCAGAACGGAACCACCGCGCCAACTGCAGACGCGCCGGCGATGGCCATGCCCTGTCGTTTGTCGAACACCGCTTTTATCTTGTCCGCGTATCCGGCGACGGTGACCCACGCCGATACCCCCACGCTCAACAGGAAAAAGGGCGCGATGCCCCAGAAGCTGTTCAGCATGAAGAGGAGATTTCGTTTGATCTCGGCGGTAATGTGGCCGGCGGAAACCTCGCGAACCGATCCTGTCCACAACATGAGCGCCAGCAACACAACCATCGAAATGAAGCCCCACAAATAAGGAGAAGTCCATCTGGCTTTCGGTTTGGGCGCGCAGCAGGAGGCCTCATCAGCAGGCGAAGCAGTAGTATCAGCCGCAGGGGCTGTTTTGATTTCGGTTATCATGAAGAAAACTCCTTGGCGGCGCGCGCGAGTTTTTCTATCGCGCTGACGATTTCTATTTGCTCTTCGGGAGAGAACCTCTCGAGGAGCGCGCCGTCCTCGAGCGCACAGCCTTCCGATATGGTCGTGTGAAGCGCCTCGCCCGCTTCGCTCAGACTCAAGCAGCACACGCGGCGGTCTCCTTCCTTCATACAGCGTTCAATCAGTCCGCGTTCGACAAGCGGGTCCGCGCAACGCGTTACCCCGCTCGGAGTAAGGCGCATTCGCCGGGCGATCACTCCCATGGAGATAGGGCCCGCATCCGCGTCCGCGAGCATGTGGAGAAGCGTCCACTGGTTGTGGGTGATATCGTGGCGGCACACAGCTTCTCTATCTGCGGGTTTTTTCTGATGGAATAGAAGGTTGAGCGCCACGTGAAGACGCGCGCCGAGGTCGTGGGTTTCAAGCGCTGTCCCCTCGCAACAGGCTTGCGGCGTGATGTCCATTCTTTTCGAAACTCCCCTATGAATACGCTCTCGGATAATCGTATACGAATCCTTGCCCGGGTGCTGACTTTTATTAATAATTATCAAATATGAAATAAATCAATATTTGACTAACTCAAATATATATTCGTTCAACTTTCCAGTCAAGTGGTTTTTTCATTTTTTCTGAAAGCAGGTGGGTTTCGGGAACAAGACCGGCTTGTTCCATCACATCACCGCCCCTATACTCTGGGCGAATCTTGCAGCGCCTCACCAAGTTGATGTTGCGCTTTTTGTATTTTTGGCCCAGCAGAGGGAGATTATGAAACCCATCGCTATCGAGGAAATCACAGAAGATTGCGCCACGGGACGGGTCGCGTCGATTTATGAAGATATGCGTCAGGTGCTCCGCAGCACACAGGTGAATCTCATCTATCGCACCCTCGCGGTGCATGAGGACTACTTTTGCGCAGCCTGGGAAGCGCTCAGGCCCAACGCCTCCATCGCTTATTTCGAACGCTGCGCGGACAACCTGAGGATGCGGATGGCCCCGCCCATGCCGCCCGACGTGCCCGACGTCGGGGAGGAGCTGGAAGACGAATTCGACTATTCGCCAGAGGATATCGACGTAGTCGACGGCGTGTTGGACATATACAACGACGCCAATCCCAAGAATCTCATCCTCGTTGCGGCGCTCAAAGGCGCCCTCAACGGCATGAAGATAGGCGGCATTCGCCCCGGTTCCGAGGCGGATACCGATGAGCTTCCCAAGGGGCCACCCGCCTCGATGCGTGCTGAAAGCCTCGTGGACCCGACCAAGGTCGATGATTCTTTGGGTGCTCTGTATGAAGAGATTCGCGATGCGACCGGAGGGTTGGGCAGCGTCTGGCGCGCGCTCGGGCATCATCCCGCCTTCCTGGCGCGCGTGTGGCCGTTTCTCAAAGAAGAGATGGCGAAAGCGGGCTACCGGATCACCGTCACGCAGGCGCAGGGCGCTGCGGCGGCCGCGGCGCAGGAGTTTCCCTTCGCCGTCGATCTGGGCAGGGAGCGGGTGGCGGCGCTGGGGCTTTCCGAAGGCGAGATCGATGCGATTGATCAGAAGCTCGATCGCTTCATCCACCTCATCCCCAGAACGAACACCCTGGTTCTCCTCATGAAGGCGGCCCTGGTGGGCGAGGGCAGAGTGCGCAGAAAACCCTTCGAGGGGGAGTAGGTTGCCAATACATCCGTAACGCTCTCGGCGCGCGCTTCTGAAAAACAGCAAATTCCCCAGCGCCTCTGGACATTTCCGATGTTTTCCTTATACTGAAACGCTCAATATTAAATTTGGGGAGAAGGGGGGCGCTCGCGGGGCGGGGCCGTAAGGCCCCTGCGCATGCATTTGCGAGTCTTCTGGTCAGTGCGGTCGTCACTGGCCGTCTTCTCATATCCGCCAGAGCGCCGATTGCGCGCTTTTTTCTTTCAGACTGCTTGCGTGAGACGGGAGTCCTCAACGAGCGTTGTTGACGACCTGGATTTGTGATATTTTCTCAGGCCTTTCGGGCGGAAAGCGGCGCCTGCGAATGGGTCGCCACGGAAGAGTCGCCGAGTCGGGCGCCCGTAGCTCAGCCGGATAGAGCAACGGACTTCTAATC
>JAPPHK010000044.1 GCA_028820795.1 Nitrospinota bacterium
CGAGGAACGAGGCGATGTAGGCGAGGAACGAGAAGATCATCGAGCGCCTTCTGCCGTAGAGATCGGCCACCGCGCCGCTCGGGATCTCGAAGATGTTGATACACACCTCGCGGAAGCCGATGAGAATCCCTATCTGGAAGAAGGAAAGGTCTTTTTCCAAAAAAGCGAGGATGAGGAAGGGTTCGAAATACGTCTGGTTCTTGAGGAAGCCGTACAGCGAGAACCTGAACATCATCATCGGCTTGCCCTCCTTCCCTCAATTTCGCTCCCGCGCCTTTCTCGCGCAAGGGCAGGGGGACGAAAGGCGGCCGGCGCGCGCCCGTACACCATCCCCCACGGCGCGCATAGGCCATTGTAGCGGAAATTTTATGGCTTGCGGGATGTTTTTTCGCCGCCTGGCGTGGGGTAGTGAGCCTCGACCTTCGAGATAGTTCGCCGTAGGGGCGACCCCCTGTGGTCGCCCTGGCCCCCGTGCCTGTCCTTACCAAGCGCAACAGCGGGGATAGCCATCCCCATGCGGGCGGGCACAGGGGCCCGCCCCTACGGAAACATGCGTCCCCCCACCATCACGTATTCTCTAACGAATGCGCCAGCCGATGAGGGCCGCGCCGACCACCATGCACGCCGTGCCGACGAGGATGGCGGGCGTGATGCGCTCCACGCTCCGGAGCAGGAAGTAGCTCATGATCAGGCTGAAGACAGGGGCCGTCGAGGTGAGGGGGGAGACGATGGAGAGGTCGCCGATGTTCAAGGCGGTGAAGTGCAGGAAGAACCCGAGCGCGTTCAGCAGTCCGCATATCCCGAAGATGAACCAGGCCTTGGGGCGGTCGAACTGGTCGGGTTTCTGGTCTTTCGGAAAAAGCGGGATGAAGGTGACGAGGAAGACGAACCCCGCCAGCGTCGTGAGGGTCGCGCCCATGATGGGCGCCTCGACGTGGGCGAAGGCGAGTTTCCGGAAAAGGAACGAAAAAGCGGCGGCGACGGCGCTAAAGAACGCGAGCCAGAGGTGTTTTCTCTTCCAGGAGGTGTCTTCGGTCTTCTTGTAGCTGAGCGCGGCGCTTCCCAGGACGATGCAGAGCGTGCCCGCCAGGATGAGCGCGCCGGGCCGCTCGCCGAGGAAGGCGATGGCGAGCGAGGTGGAGAACAAAGGCGTCAGCGAGACGAACGGCATGGCGCGCGCGACGCCCAGGTAGGAGATGCTCAGGTAGAGAAAAACGCGCGACATGGCCGGCCCGGTGAGGCCCGCCAGCGAGAAGAAGAAAAACGCTTGTAAGTTCCACCACTCGGGTTCCCAGTAGTACCAGGTGACGGCGAGCATCACGGGCAGCGAAGTGAACAGGCCGATGAAGACGCCCGTCAGCGCGTTGGCGTGTTCGCCGCCCTTTCTGATGCACACGCTGAAGGTGGCGAAGACCACGGCGGTGGACATGGCGTAGGATGCGGCGATGAGCTGGGGGTTCATCCGGTTCTCGGGGTTTAAGGCATTCTCGGGAAGTTGTTCGCCGCGTAGTCGGCAGCCTTCAATCTACAGCCTGCGCGCACTCTTGGGAAGCGGTGGGCGGGTGGCGAATGTTGGCCGTTGAATGTGGCCTTGATTCGTCATTGCGGCGCATACCGGAATGATGAACAAAATAGAAATCAGGACAGCCTGTCCCTACAAAACCGCCACCCCGGGTTTTGTCGCAGGGTTCGTATTAGTGGGTGGGGCGGTCCCGGGAAGGAACCGCCACCTGTAAGATGGGGTCGACCTCCTTCGCCGCCCGAGATTGACTTGCGGAGCCTGCGTTCTATATTTTCATCGTCAAATCACCGCATCGTCCCGTCCTGAACGCCTTGACACTGGAGGTCAGCCATGAAGCCCAAGACTTTCATTATAGCCGCTTTCGTCGTCATCCTGGGGCTGAGCGCCTTCGTCTCCCCGAGCCGGGCGGAAGCCGCCTGCCGGGTCCGCATCGGCGACCTGAACTGGGACAGCGCCAATTTTCACGGCCAGGTGGCCGCCTTCATCCTGAAGCACGGCTACGGCTGCCGGGTGCGGCTCATCTACGGCGGCACGCTGCCGACCATGGCGGCGCACTACCAGGGCAAGAACGACCTGATCATGGAGCTCTGGTACGACAGCACGAAGGATCAGTACGACCTCGCGGAGAAGCAGGGCAAGGTCAAGAAGCTGAGCGTCAACACGCCCGACAGCATACAGGGCTGGTTCATCCCGCGTTTCGTCCAGAAGGCGAACCCGGGCCTCAAGTCGGTCTACGACCTCGCGAAATACAAGCACCTCTTCAAGGACCCCGAGGAACCCTCCAGGGGCCGGTTCGTGAACTGCATCCCCGGCTGGGCGTGCGAAGTCATCAACACGGTGAAGCTGCGCGCCTACGGGCTGGAGGAGCACTTCACGAACTTCCGGCCCGGCTCGGGCGGGGCGCTCGCTGCAGCCATCAAGGGGGCGTATCTCAAGAAAAAGCCGGTGCTCGCCTATTACTGGGCGCCGACGCCGCTCCTCGGCCAGCTCGACCTGGTCCAGCTCGAAGAGCCTGCGTGGAACGAGTCCGACTGGGACGCGATGATGAAGCATGTGAATGCGCTCAAAAAAGGCGGGGTAGAGGCGATGGGGAATCCCGAGAAGGCCGTCGCCTACCGGACGATGGAGCTGCCCAAGACGGTCACGGCGAAGTTCGCGGCCAAGCACCCGAAGATCGTCGCTTTCCTCGAAAAATACTCGCTCCCCTCTAAAGTCGTCTCGGAGGTGCTCTCCTATCTCGAAAAAGAAGCCGGCGGCGACGCGAAGGTCACCGCGCTCCACTTTCTCAAAACCAACAAGGTCTGGAAGAATTGGGTTCCGGCCGATGTCGCGAAAAAGGTGGAGGCGGCGCTCGAATCGACTTGAACCCTTTCGATTGGGGACCAATTCCGACCAAGGAAGAGGAGAACTCGTAGGGACAACACCCTCCTCGGGGTCGTCCCGCAGGTCGCGACCTGTCCCTACCACTGATGTGACAAACCCTTACCCCTCGGGGTTGTTGAAAAAACTTTTGATGCCGTGTTTCGGTGTTTGGAGAATTCACGCCCGATATGGGAAGGTATCGAGTAGTTGGGACGAAATAACCGCGCTGGCAAATGGGGCCGATCTGCTCCCTGTATCTGAAATTTTTCGGTTTTCAAACCATTGAAAGGAAAATCATGAAAAGAATTTTCGTGCCTCAACCGATCCCGGAGGCCGCTGCCGCCAAGCTCGACACGCTGGGAGAGGTGACCACGTATCCGCATGTCGACCGCATGATCCCGGAAGCCGAGCTGCTCGAAGCCGTGCGCGACAAACACATATTGTTCGGTATCGGGGAGATCCCCCTCGACGAGCGGGTGTTCGAGGCGGCGAAGGAGCTGGAGTTCGTCTCCGTCATGCATGCGTCGGCGCGGTTCATCGATTTCGCCGCAGCGACGCGCCGCAACGTTCCGGTCTCGGGGCAAAAAAGCATGACCCAGAAAACGACGGCGGAATTCACGTTCGCTCTTTTGATGGCGACGGCGTGGCGGTTGCCGGAGGCGGATACTTTCCTCAGGGAAGACCGCTGGCGGCAGAACCAGTCGATGGCCTTCCTGGGAACGCGCCTCTTCGGCAAGACGCTCGGGATCGTCGGGATGGGCCGGATCGGTCAACTGGTGGCGCGC
>JAPPHK010000203.1:0-10636 GCA_028820795.1 Nitrospinota bacterium
AAACAACTCCGTAAGCTCTACGACGTGCGGGAGGTCGAGCAAATCACATACAACCAAGCCGTCACGCGCGAACTTGTTCTCGCGACAATCAAAGCGCCGATTAGCCGAAGAAGTGAAGTCATCCAACTCGCCAACGCCTTCGGTGCTCAGGTAATCAACATGACCGACGATACGGTAACCCTCGAGGCGAGCGGCAACGACCACAAGGTCAGAACCCTCCTCAAGGCGTTCGAGAGTTACGGAATATCGCAGATGGCGCGCACGGGAATGATTTCGCTACCCTACGACGGCATGCCCGAAGATTGGGAGCCCATTGCATAATGTCCAAAAATTCCAACAACTCCAAGGACGATACACATACGATTGCAGTTTTGGTGGAGAACAAATTCGGCGTTCTGGCTAAAGTGGCAAGCCTGTTCAGCGCCCGCGGCTACAACATCGACAGCCTTTGCGTGGGGGAGACGCAGGATCCGAGCGTATCCCGAATCACCCTCGTCACGCGTGGAGATGAGAAGGTACTCGAGCAAATCAGAAAACATCTCAGCAAGCTCATCGACACCTTCAAGGTCATGGACATGGGCGAAACGGATAGCGTCGAACGAGAGATGATTCTCATAAAGATTTCAGCACCGAAAGCCGCGCGGCCCGAGATTTTTCAAATCATCGACGTTTTCCGAGGCCGCGTCGTCGATGTGTCCACGGATACCATTACTGTTGAAATCACAGGCGATGAAGGAAAGATTCACGCCATTTTGAATCTACTTCAACCATTCGGCATCAAAGAGATCGCCCGCACCGGAAAAGTCGCTCTCACCCGCGGGGCCAAAACCCTCAAGGGCTCAAAAAATTGACCCATGAATAAAAGAAACCGCTCCAGCAGGCCATTTATTGCGAGAGAGGGCTGGGGCTATGTTTCAGGTTTATCGGCTATCGGACTCATCTCGATTCTCTTCGGGGGATGGATATGGGCAGCTCTTTTTTTTCTGCTGGCCGCATCTGTAGCCGGTTTTTTCAGAGACCCCCACCGCACCCCGCCTGAGCAGCCCGGAGTCGTCTTATCCCCGGCGGATGGCAAGGTCGTGGAGGTCGCCCCCACCGAAGACGACGGAAACGTGGTCCGGATTTTCCTGTCTCCCCTGGATGTTCATATCAATCGATCGCCCGTGGAGGGAAGAATTTCGAGCATCCAATATCAAAAAGGCCGTTTTCTGGCCGCCTACAAAGAAGCCGCCTCAAACATCAATGAACAAAACGCACTGGTAATCGAGACGTTCACAGGTGATAATTTTAGAGTTGTTCAAATCGCCGGCGTTTTGGCTCGGCGGATTGTCTGCTGGAGCAAAGCAGGCGATACAATAAGCGCGGGAGAACGCTTCGGGCTGATTCAGTTCGGCTCGCGAACGGATTTGTATTTCCCGGAAGGATATGACGTATCCGTAAAACAGGGGCAGCGTGTACGCGGAGGAGAGACCATCGTTGGACGAGCAAACCACCAGACAGCCTCGGAATAAATTAGGTCGACGCTCACGCAGGAGAAGACGCCGCTCTGGCAGGCGTTCTTTTCAGCGAGGGATATTCCTGGTACCCAATCTGCTGACGACGGGCAGTCTGTTTGCCGGTTTCTATGCAATCGTCGCATCCATCCAGGGAAACTTTATATGGGCATCGCTGGCTATATTGTTGGCCATCGTTCTAGACGGGCTCGATGGCACCGTCGCCCGATTAACGAAAAGCACAAGTCCTTTCGGTCTTCAATACGATTCGTTGTGCGACCTGGCGGCATTCGGCATCGCACCAGCCGTCTTGATATATACTTGGCTCCTCGCTCCCTATGGAAGAATCGGCTGGCTGGCCACGTTCATATTCGCTGCTTGCGGCGCCCTGAGGCTTGCGCGCTTCAACGTTCTGGCGCAAGCGGGTAGCGGTTCCATGGATTTCCGGGGACTACCGATACCCGGGGCTGCGGGTGTTTTGGCATCCATCGTTTACTTGGTTGAAGATTTTTCGATCAAGGCCCACGTCCCCCTCATCCTCATTGCGGCGCTCAGCTATGTTCTGGCATTCCTGATGGTGAGCACCATCCGCTACAAGAGTTTCAAGGATATAAGCGGGCCCCTCAGAAGACCATTCCGCGTTCTCGTCGGCGCGGTGCTGGCTCTGTTCGTGGCGGCGGCGATTCCTCAGGTGGTCGCTTGTCTCGCATTCGTAGGTTATGCAGCATCCGGCCCTTATGGAATCATTATGAGATGGCGGAGAACGAAACGAGAACTCACCCCCGAAAACTTTGAAGAAACGCGTTCGGAATCATCCTGAACCTCCCCGGATTACGTCATTTGCGCTGCAAACGACTCGAAAAATAAGACATCTCCCATCTTGTCGCTTATATCCACTCGATTGCGATCTCAATAAATTGTATTCATAATCTATTTGACGCCAAATCGTTAGTGATAAACTCGGTTCATCTGAAGTCAGAGACAGTTCTTCACGAATCGCTATGACGAGAGTTTCCGTGTCGAATAATTCAAAATTCGTATTGTTGAAAACACACGGACTTTATTTATCAATCACCATATTTTCCCTTGTACTTTTCTGGACGCCGTCTTCCCCTAAAGCACAGCAGAACAGCGGCAAGCAAGCTCAAGAGTCGACCACTACGCCCACAAAAAGTGGCGAAGTCCCTCGATCCTCAAGAGAACGTGAAGCATCTATCGCCATCACGGCCGATGAGATACGAGAAGATCGGGAGCGGCAGCGGATTATCGGTCGTGGGGCTGCGGACATCCGTTATCTAGGCAAAAGAATCCGGGCGGACCATATCGAAGTGCAAACATCCACGCGCGACGGCGTCGCCACTGGAAATATTGTCTTTCAAACCGCGGATGACCGCATCGTTGCCAACCGCATCGAGTTCAATCTCGATACTGAACGGCTAGTCGTGTTCAACGCGCGCGGCTCCATCGGAAAAACATATTATGTAACAGGACGAGTGATACGACGCCTGTCGGAGGACCGATATGAAGTCCAGGGAGGGACTTTCACCACTTGCGAAGGGGATCTTCCAGACTGGGCATTCGGCTTTGAGCGGGCGACCTTCCAAATCGAGGGCTATGCCCAACTCGAAGCCCCCACCATGACGGTGAAAGGCGTGCCGGCAGCTTTTTTTCCCTGGGCCATGCTGCCGATCAAAACGAAAAGAGCCACCGGCTTCCTCCTGCCGGGTATCGGCTCGAGCAATCGAAGCGGTTTCCGGTTTTCCCCCTCATTTTTCTGGGCCATCAACGATTCGTCAGACTCTACCTTCGGGGTCGATTATTTCACCAAGCGCGGTACTCGCTACAAAGGGGAATACCGCTATGCACCGGATCGAGACACCTCGGGACAGATAGCAGGTCGCTACCTGAACGACAAGATAGAGCGGTCAACCATTTGGGACGTCAGAGGCTTCCATCGCTCGAACTTCAAGAACATCGGCGCGAATCTGCATGCCGTGATCGATATGCAAAAACGCCCGCCGAACGACCGTTCCCTCGAAGGTGATTTGCTGACTCGCACACGCCAGGCTACCGACACCCATGTCACCTTCACGCAAAATCTCCCCAAAATTGCCGGACAGTTCCAACTGGGAATGAGACGACGCGAGGGACTGGGTGAAAACGACGGGCAATTGTTTCAAAGAGCGCCGGATATCGCCCTGAACATCTATAACCAACGTCTGGGGAAAAGCGATTTTTACTTTAACTTGAATTCCTCTTTTACCAATTTCAGAAAAACGGAGAACGAAAAGATACTCCGGTTGAGCAGATTTCACATCGAACCATCTTTTTCGCTTCGCCTGGAGACTGTCCCCTGGCTTGGACTCACGCCCGAAATCGGATTCCGAAGAACCCACTGGACGCACCAAAGCACAGAGCCGGGAACGGGTTCGAACTTCGATGACACGCAACACGTGGAATCCGGCCTCTCACGTGAAATGTGGTTTACGAATCTTCATGCGATTGGCCCGAGATACAGCAAAGTCTACCGAGGCGAACTCGGCCCCTTCCGGGATTTCAAGCATATCCTCTCGTTCGAAACGAAGTATCAATACAGCCCGAACAACGACGCGTACGACAGAAGCCTGATTATACCCCTGGACTCGGTGGACAAACTTCAGCATGAACATGCCATCGAATACGCCATCGTGAACCGTGTGCTGACGAAACTGCCTGTAAAGGACGGGTTTCAGACAAGACAGTTGTTTCGCTACCGAATCAGTCAGACCTACGATCTCGTCGAAGCGCGAAGGAATGACAACCTCGATACGAAACCGAAACGTCCATTGAGCGACATCACTTTCAGGCTGGAATCACAGCCCTTTTCCAAAATTCGTCTACTTCAGCAATTCAAATACAACCCCTATGATTTGGTAATCAGCGAACATTCCACGGGTGTCTTTCTCGACGGCGGGAAGAAGTGGTATCTCAATCTTGATCGGACTTGGAGGCGTCAAAGGGTTAATGACCCGGAAAACGAGGAAGGAAGTTATCTGAATTTCGCCGGGGGGTTGTCCCTCAACGAGAATTTTTCCCTCGAATACTTCTCGCGTTTAAATAAAACCGAAAAGACCACATTGGAGCAAAGCATCACGATGCGCTATCTCGATTGCTGCTGGGGCGTGGAACTCACGCTGACGGACACCAAGGATAAAAGCGAGGTCTTCCTGGGCTTTAGCCTCATCGGTCTGCTCGAAAGCGAGAGGGCCTTGGATTTCAAGAACAAACGAAATGTTTTACGAGAAGGAGGCCTTTGGGGAATCGGCTCATGGGCGACTTCGCTTCTTGAGAAATAAAGCGCGGATTTTCTCTCAAATATTGCGCAAACTGCTCATTTGATGAAGGGTGAGGCAACTCCGTGAACATTTGCGTTATTGGTTGTGGCTATGTCGGGTTAGTCACAGGGGCTGTATTCGCCGATTTGGGCAACGATGTCATCAGTGTGGATATCGACAAGGACCGCGTTGACATCCTGAACGCGGGCGGCTGCCCCATCCATGAACCAAGACTGCCCGAGCTGCTTGAGCGCAACCTCAGAGAAGGCAGGCTCACGTTCACTACCTCTATCCCCGAGGCCGTTTCGGAGAGTGAGATCATTTTTATTTGCGTGGGCACCCCGCCCGCCGAGGATGGTGGAACCGACCTCTCGCAGGTAGAAGCGGCTGCGACGGACATCGCCCGCTCGGTGAACAGCTATAAGATTATCGTAAACAAAAGCACCGTCCCCGTCGGCACTGGGGATTTCGTTCGAGAAGTCATCGAAAAAAATGGCGTCGCTACGACAGATTTCGACGTGGTTTGTAATCCGGAATTCCTGCGCGAAGGGCAAGCGGTGCGAGACACGCTCCACCCAGACCGAATCGTCATCGGCTCATCATCCGAGAAAGCGGCGAATATCGTTCAGTTCCTATACCAGGCCCTTGACGCGCCTTGCATCATCACGGATACGCAAAGCGCAGAGTTGATCAAATATGCCTCGAACGCGTTTTTGGCGACGAAAATCTCCTTCATCAACGCGGTGGCGAACCTTTGCGAGCTGACACAGGCGGACATCCGCGAAGTGGCAAAAGGGGTAGGCGCGGACTCTCGAATTGGCCACGCCTTTCTGGGCGCAGGACTCGGCTATGGCGGTTCCTGCTTCCCAAAAGACGTGGATGCCCTGTTGTACGCCTCCAGAACAATCGGCGCTGAAATGTCGATATTAGAGGCCGTGAGAATGGAAAACGACAGCCGGGTGCCACGATTCGTACAAAGAATCATCGAAAGACTCGGCGCGAAGGATCACGTGCCGCTTGAGGGAAAAACCATCGGCGTTTTGGGGCTATCGTTCAAACCGGACACGGATGACTTGCGAGAGGCCAAAAGCATCGAAATTTGTCACGCACTCCGTGAGGCGGGCTCCAGGCTGCGCGCATACGACCCCATCGCCACCGCAAACGCCAGGCGAATCATTGGTGATGAGGGTATTGAATACTGCCAAAGCCCCTACGAGGCGGCGAAAGGCGCTAACGGGATCGTTATCGTCACCGAGTGGCGCGAATTTATTCAATTAAATCTGAATCGCATGAAATCAGAGATGGTGGAACCGATTATCTTCGACGGTCGAAACATCTATTCTTCTGACCAAGTAAAAGATGCCGGCTTTGAATATTTCAGCATCGGAAAAACTTCGACGAAACATTGACAATGAAAAACTCTCGCGTCGTGGTGACAGGTGGAGCGGGTTTCATCGGCTCCCATTTGTGCGACAAGCTCATCGCCTCGGGCAACGATGTCGTATGCGTTGACAATTTCCTTACCGGACACCACTCCAACGTCGAGCACCTCCTCGAAAACAAACATCCGAATTTTACGCTAATCAAACACAACGTGAGTGAACATATTCATATCGAGGGAAATGTGGACGCCGTTTTCCATCTCGCGAGTCCCGCCAGCCCAAATGATTATTTGAAATTTCCCATCCAAACACTAAAGGTCGGTTCCCTGGGCACACATAACGCCCTCGGACTTGCAAAGGATAAAAAAGCGCGCTTTCTTCTCGCTTCTACTTCGGAAGTCTATGGAGATCCCCAGATTCATCCACAGCATGAGGAATATTGGGGCCACGTCAACCCTATCGGTCCGCGCGGCGTTTATGACGAAGCCAAGAGATTCTCAGAAGCCATGACCATGGCCTATCACCGGACGCATGGACTGAATACGCACATCGCCCGAATCTTCAATACTTATGGCCCGAGAATGCGAATCGCTGACGGACGCGCGATACCCGCCTTTATCTCGCAAGCAATCAAAAAAGAACCCATCAGCATTTTTGGCGATGGCAAGCAAACGAGAAGTTTTTGTTTCATCACCGATCTCATCGAAGGCGTCATCAAACTGATGGGCAGCGAAATTCATGAGCCCGTCAACTTCGGAAATCCTGCCGAGATGACGATTCTCGACCTGGCGGTAAAAATCCTCGAGCTCACAGGCGCGGACTCGAAAATTCAGCATGAGCCGCTGCCCGTTGACGATCCGAAATTCCGTCAACCAGACATCGGGAAAGCAAAAAAACATCTCGGTTGGGAGGCTGTGATTTCTCTGGAGGAGGGCCTCCTGGCCACAATCGATGACTTCAGGGATCGATTGAACATCAACCCTTGAAATTCAGACCATGGATCGGCTAGATTGCAAGGCACTGGGTGGATTCCCTGCTCCACCTTCCCTACCGCCCCACTGCCAAGAGGCATCCCTTGGAACCATCGGCAAAGCATTTCCTGGCCGAACGCGCAGTGAAATATGAATCGCTTGCCGCGAGCGACTATCCTCGGCAGGTAGACGATATCTGCAGCATTATCGTCGAAAGCCTGGTATCCGAAAAGAAAGTCATCGCCTTCGGCAATGGAGGCAGCGCCGCGCTCGCCATGCACTTCACGGGTGAACTCGTAGGCCGCTTCCTGGCTGATCGCACTCCATTGCCGGCGATTTGTCTGAATGGTGACTCGAGCGCCCTCACCGCCATCGGAAATGATTACACGTACGAAGAGATATTTTCACGGCAAATACAGGCGCACGGCCGAGCGGGAGACGTCGCCTTGGGTCTGAGTACGAGCGGCAATTCAGCCAATGTCGTCTCCGCCCTCAAACGAGCCGACGCCCTTGGGCTGATTAGCGTCGCGATGACCGGAAGTAGCGGTGGCCTGGCTTCACGGGCTGCGAAACATGCGGCGAAAGTACCTTCGGATGACACCGGTTTCATACAGGAAGCCCATGAAACCGCACTTCATTACATTTGCCACCGCATCGACGAGATTTTCACCAAGGATTCGCAAGAGAGAAAAATCGCCCTCAATGGTTGAGTGGAAATAAGGACGGGACGCCAGACGTGGAAATCGGAATCCTAGGCAGCGGGAGTCGGGGCAACTCCGCTTTGGTGCGTTCGAACGGGGCGGCGTTTCTTGTCGATGCGGGCCTCAGCGCACGTCAAATTACAAAACGCCTCGAAACTTATAACATCCACCCGCAGGACCTGATGGCCATCGTGCTCACGCATGAACACATCGATCACGTCAGGAGCGCGGGAACTTTGGCGAGAAGATGGAATCTGCCCCTTTGGACGAACAAAGCCACATACAGGGCGAGCCTGGAAACAATCGGCGAGACGCCTGCGTGGACGGAAATCGAAGTGGGACTCCCCTTCGACCTTGGCGGCATACGAGTGGAGCCTTTCAGCACGCCCCATGACGCAGCAGACCCCTTCGGGATGATATTCATCGCTGAAGACGGACGCCGCGTCGGCTTCGCCACCGACATGGGATTCGCCACGAATCTGGCGCGCCAGCGCCTCCAGGGGCTTCAAGGACTCGTCCTGGAATTCAATCATGACGTGGAAATGCTCATCAACGGCCCCTACCCCTGGCCGATCAAACAGAGGATTCGAGGAAAACTCGGGCACCTCAGCAACGTGGACGCAGCGAAACTGCTAGAAAACATCGTCACGCCAGATTTCGAATGGCTCATCTGCGCTCATATCTCACAAGAGAACAACGAGAACCAGCTTCTTCTGGAAACGGCCCGAAAAGCGTTGAACGGCCAAGGACGGAGAAATCTCCTGTGCGCCGCTCAGGATGAGCCGACTCCTATGGTGGGCGCCGGGGGGATAGCGGAGGAACTTTCTTGATTCCGAGATACGCACGCCCCGAAATGACGAAAATATGGGAAGAACGCGAAAAGCTGCAGCGCATGCTCGATGTGGAGATAGCCGTTTGCGAGGAAATGAGCACGCGCGGCGAAATCCCGGAGGATGCGCTGGAAGATATCATATCGAAGGCAGATTTCGACCCCGAGCGAATCAAGGAGATCGAGCGCGTCACCAAGCACGACGTCATTGCCTTTCTCACCAACGTGGCGGAGCACGTAGGACCATCTTCGCGCTACATTCACCTCGGCATGACGAGCAGCGACGTCCTCGATACCGGCTTAGCGCTTCAGCTCATATCCGCGGCCGACATCATTCTCGATGATATTCAGGAGCTCAGGAAGACCCTGAAAGAACGCGCTCTGGAGCAAAAACGCACCATCATATCGGGCAGAACCCACGGTATGCACGCCGAGCCCACTACTTTGGGTCTCAAAATAGCCACTTGGTACACCGAATTCGAACGTGCATACGAGCGAATGCGAATTGCCCGGGAAACCGTTCGCGTCGGCCAGATTTCTGGCGCCGTGGGCGCGTGTCCCCATATCCCGCCGGATGCCGAAGAGGCCATCTGCAAACGCCTGGGCCTCAAGGTGGATCGCGTGAGCAGCCAAATCATTCAGCGCGACCGCCATGCGGAATATCACCTCGCTCTCGCTCTCGTGTCGGCGAGCATATCCCGCGTGGCGACGGAGGTGCGCCATCTGCAAAGAAATGAAGTGGGCGAAGCGGAAGAGTTCTTCAGCAAAGGTCAGAAAGGGAGTTCCGCCATGCCCCACAAGAGAAACCCCGTGGTTTCGGAACAACTGTGCGGCCTTGCCCGTGTTGTGCAGGGAAACGCCACGGCGGCTCTGCAGAACGTCCCTCTATGGCATGAACGCGACATATCCCACTCATCCGTGGAGCGCGTCATATTGCCGGACAGTACGATTCTCGTGGATTACATGCTGGTCAAACTCAACGATTTGATGAAAAACTGGGTCGTCTATCCTGACAAGATGCTGGAAAATCTCGAGCGCTCGAAGGGGTTGCTCCTCAGCGAACACGTCATGCTCGCCCTGATTCGAAAAACGGGCATCACGCGGGAGGAAGCCTACGCGCGCGTCCAAGCTCCCGCCATGGAAATATGGGCAGAGGGAGGCGATTTCCAGGCGAAACTGGCGGCGGACCCGCAAGTGGGCGGCGTATTGGGCGAAGAGGAACTCGCCCACTGCTTTGACATGGACGCCCACCTGAAAAATCTGGACCGGATTTTTGAACGAGTTTTCGATCTCAATGATGAATGAAACTGAATACACGGGGTGACAAACACCAGCTTGAATATGTTAGGATAGCAACTTCTAATCGCCCGGAATGGTCGTTTCCCAACCCGTTCAAATGATGGAATAACCCTTAAGTCGAAGGCTCGAATTCAACGATCCTCGTATGGAGAATTGTTCATGGAACGCGGCAGACAGATTTACGAAGGCAAGGCCAAAATCATCTACGAGACCGACAACCCCGACTACTATATCCAGTTCTTCAAGGACGATGCTTCCGCATTCAACGCCAAGAAACTGGGAACCATCGAATCGAAAGGTGTTTTTAACAATTCCATCTCCTCTCGCTTGCTGCAAGAGGTGGAGCGTCAGGGCGTGCCCACGCATTTCGTGGAAAAACTCTCCGATCGGGAGATGCTGGTAAAAAAACTCGACATCATTCTGGTCGAAGTGGTGCTGAGAAATATCATAGCGGGTAGTCTGGCCAAGCGAATGGGCGTGGAAGAAGGCGAGCGTCTCCCAAATACGATCGTCGACCTGCATCTGAAAAACGATGACCTCGATGACCCGCTGATAAATGAAGACACCGCCGTGGCCTTTGGCCTGGCGACGCGCGAAGAACTCGCCCAGATGCGCGAATACGCCTTCAAGGTGAACGATATCCTCAC
>JAPPHK010000203.1:10646-35471 GCA_028820795.1 Nitrospinota bacterium
GCGCAACATAGACCTCGTGGATTTCAAACTGGAGTTCGGGCGCTGCGCGGCCGAGGGCGGCAAGCTGCTTCTGGGCGACGAGATAACCCCGGACGGTTGCCGTTTCTGGGAGAAGGGAACGGGCCGGAAACTTGATAAGGACCGCTTCCGCAGGGATTTAGGACAGGTTGAAGACGCATACGCCGAAGTCGAAAAACTCGTCATAGATTAACTTTCGCCCTGAGGTGGTGATGCCGAAAGCCCTGGTCTATGTGACATACAAAGCGGGCGTCCTCGACCCCCAGGGGGAAGCCGTCCGGGGAGCACTCTCCTCTCTTGGATTCAAAGGCGTCAACGACGTGCGCGTAGGGAAATTCATCGAGATTGAACTCGAAGATACGAACAACATCCACGCCAACCTCGAAAAAATGTGCCAGGACCTGCTCGCCAATCCCGTCATTGAAGACTACCGCATCGAAATGGTGGACGAATCCACAAACGGCGAGAGACGATGATGAAGTTCGCCGTAATCGTCTTCCCGGGTTCCAATTGCGACCATGACTGCTACCACGCCATCAAGGACGTTCTCAAACAACCGGTGCGCTTCGTCTGGCACAAAGAGACTTCTTTGGGAAACGCGGAAGTAGTAATACTTCCTGGAGGCTTCAGCTTCGGGGATTATTTGAGAGCCGGCGCCATATCACGCTTCTCTCCCATCATGAAGGCCGTTTCCGCGCACGCCCGGGAGGGGCGGCCTCTGCTCGGCATATGTAACGGCTTTCAGTGTCTGACTGAATCGGGCCTCCTGCCCGGCGCCTTGAGGCGAAACGAGTCGCTTCGCTTCGTTTGCGACGACGTTTGGCTGAAATGCAAAACGTCGAGAACCCCCTTCACATGCGGCATCGAACCGGACGAAATCCTCAAAATGACCATTGCGCACGGAGAGGGGAACTACTATTGCGATTCTGAGACGCTCGCCGAGCTCGAAGATAACAATCAGATCGTTTTTCGCTATACCGACGCGTCGGGTAGCGTTGCCCCCGAAACGAATCCCAACGGCTCAATGGACAACATAGCAGGCATATGCAACTTGCAGGGAAACGTGGTGGGCCTCATGCCGCACCCCGAGCGCAGTTGCGACCCCCTGCTGGGCGGCGAAGACGGTTTGCGAATGTTTATGTCCGTACTGCGGATGGTGACCTCATCGTGATCGCGACGGAATCGCTCGCCACGCGGGAGATGGCCCTCGACCATGGCCTCTCTATAGAAGAGTGGGAAAAAATAACGGAAACCCTTGGACGCAAACCCAACGTCACGGAACTCGGCGTATACTCCGCCATGTGGAATGAGCACTGCTCATACAAAAGCAGCCGCATTCATCTGAAAAAATTTCCCACACAAGGACCCCATGTCCTGCAAGGACCCGGAGAAAATGCGGGCGTCGTCGACTTGGGTGAAGGCATGGCCGTCGCCTTCAAAATGGAGAGCCACAATCACCCCTCATTCATCGAGCCCTACCAGGGCGCGGCCACCGGAGTGGGCGGCATTTTAAGGGATATATTCACGATGGGCGCGCGGCCCATTGCGCTGCTCGACAGCTTGCGTTTCGGAGCTCCGGAACATCCCAGGACCCCCTATCTCGTCGGCGGCGTCGTAGGTGGCATCGCGGGTTATGGAAATTGCGTCGGCGTTCCTACAGTGGGCGGAGAAACGAAATTTCATCCCTGCTACAACGGGAACATATTGGTGAACGTCATGTGCGTGGGCATCATGCGCTCAGACGCCATATTCCGGGGCACCGCATCTGGTCTCGGGAACCCGGTGATCTATGTCGGCGCTCCCACCGGGAGAGACGGCATTCACGGCGCGTCCATGGCGTCGGCGGGGTTTGACGATTCCGCCCTTGAAAAAAGGCCCACCGTTCAGGTGGGAGATCCGTTCCGGGAAAAACTGCTCCTCGAGGCGTGCCTGGAATTGATGAAGTGCGGCGCCGTAGTCGGCATACAGGATATGGGCGCCGCCGGCCTCACCTCCTCTTCCGTCGAAATGGCGGGCCGGGCCGGCACAGGCCTTCTGCTTCGGCTGGATGCGGTTCCCTGCCGGGAAGATTCGATGACGCCCTACGAGATGATGCTCTCCGAAAGCCAGGAGAGGATGCTGCTGGTTGCAGAAAAAGGCAGAGAATCCGAGGTGCGAGAGATATTCGAAAGATGGGACCTCCCGATGTCAGTCGTAGGGGAAGTCACCGGAGACGGAAGGCTTCGCGCCGCTTTCGGGGGGGATGAAGTCGCCGACCTGCCCGTTTCATCACTGACGGACGATGCGCCGACTTATGATCGCCCAAGAGAGTCCGAACGCGGGCTCCCACCGGACGATCCGTTGCACAATCTCCCGGAACCTGAAGACTTGGGTTGCACACTGCTCAAGATGTTGGCCCATCCAAATCACGGGGACAAAAAGCCGATATGGCGCCAATATGACTACAAAGTTCGTACGAATACGTTAAACACTCCAGGCGGAGACGCTGCCATCATGCGTCTCAAGGGTACGAACAAGGCGCTGGCCCTCACGACGGATGGAAACGCACGATACGGTATGCTCGACCCCTACAAGGGGGGGATGCTCGCTGTGGCGGAAGCTGCGCGAAACATCTGCTGCGTGGGCGCGAGGCCCCTCGCGATCACCAACTGTCTGAACTTCGGCAATCCCGAGCGCCCCTCCGTAATGGCTCAATTCTCCTTGTCGATTGAGGGAATGGCGCAAGCGTGTCGTTTTCTGGGTCTCCCCGTGGTGAGCGGAAACGTGAGTTTTTACAACGAAACGCATCAAGTCGACATTTACCCTACCCCGATTATCGGAATGGTGGGCCTGCTCGATGACGTCCAGAAAAGAACAGGTCACGGGTTCGTATCGGAAGATGATGTTATCGCCCTGGTTCACCCCGAAGGCGAGGCACCATTGCCGGAGACATGCGCCCATGAGTACATCTGGCTTGAAACGGGCCTGGAAGGAGGCGAAGCGCCAGCGATATCGATGGAGGCGGAAAAAGCCGTGCAAACAGCGTGCAGACGAATCATCGAAATGGGCCTGGTGCGCTCCGCCCACGATCTTTCCGAAGGCGGATTGGGAATCGCTTTGGCCGAATCCGCTCTCGCATCGCTGAAAAGCGGGCTTGGGGCGGAGGTCCGGCTTCCCGAGCAGAAAGGCAGGACCGACGGTTTGTTATACGGAGAAGCCTCATCGCGCATTCTGGTGAGCGTACCCCCCCAGTCGGTGAATGAACTGCAAGAGACCGTACAAAGCTGCGGAGCGGAACTAACGTGCATCGGTCGCGTTCGGGGAGATGCTTTCATCGTAAAAACAGCCGATAATACCTACCTCATTAACCTGCCCATGTCCAAAATTGTGGCGGCATGGTCGGGCGCCCTCTCCGAGGTGTTTTGAGATGTCTGTCTGGATAGATGATCATCTGAAAGAGGAATGCGGCGTATTCGGAATCTACAACCACCCCGAAGCGGCCAACATGGCCTATCTGGGTCTCTATGCCCTCCAGCACAGAGGACAGGAGAGTGCGGGAATCGTAGCCTCGAACGGAGATAGAGTGCACAGCGAAGTAGGCATGGGGCTCGTTGCCGATGTATTTACGGAAGAGCGGATCGCCAAGCTTAAAGGTCGCATCGCAATCGGACACAACCGTTACTCCACTGCCGGGCAATCCGACATCAAAAACGCCCAACCATTTCTGGTGAACTACGCCAAAGGAACACTCGCTCTTGGCCACAACGGAAACCTCGTCAACGGAGGCGCCTTGCGTGAGGAGTTGGAAGGGAACGGCTCCATTTTCCGCAGCACGACCGACAGCGAGGTCATCCTGCATCTCATCGCCCGCTCCGATGAGAAAACCACCGAGGGCGCCATCATTGAAGCCCTTCAGCGGCTGGAGGGAGCCTATACGCTCACGATGATGACCGAGGACAAGTTGATAGGCATTCGAGACCCCCTTGGCTTCCGTCCTCTGGTTTTGGGCAAACTCCCCGCCGGACCAAACGGGAGTGATTCCTGGGTTTTCGCAAGCGAAACGTGCGCGCTCGACCTGATCGACGCTGAATTCGTCCGAGAAGTGGAACCCGGCGAGATGCTCATAATCGATCAAGACGGATTAAGGAGCATTACCCACTCTGCATCTGCTGAACATCGGCAATGTATTTTCGAGTTCATATATTTCGCCCGCCCGGACAGCCTTATTTTCGGGAAAAACGCCTATGCCGTCAGGCGCAAACTGGGCGCTCGACTCTCCGAGGAAGACAACGTGGAGGCGGATATCGTCACGCCCGTTCCGGACTCGGGACTGTCCGCCGCGCTTGGATACGCAAACGCCTCGGGTTTGCCTCTTGAATGGGGCCTGATTCGCAACCACTATGTGGGCCGAACGTTTATCGAGCCTGAACAATCCATTCGAAATTTCGGCGTCAAACTCAAATTGAACCCCATGAAAGAGTTTCTGGCTGACAAGCGGGTCGTCGTGGTCGATGACTCCCTCGTCAGGGGCACGACAAGCCAAAAAATTGTCGAACTCATCCGCAAAGCGGGCGCGAAAGAAGTGCACATGCGTATCAGTTCCCCTCCCATCACCCACCCGTGTTTCTTCGGCATCGACATGCCCACCCTCTCGGAACTCAAAGCCTCTTCTAATAGTGTTGAGGAAATCCGGCAATTCCTGAGGGCGGACAGTCTCCGCTATTTATCTCTGGAGGGCCTGCTTCGCTGCGTTCACCCGAATGAAGAGGCGTTTTGCACGGCTTGTTTTTCGGGAAAATATCCGATTTCCGTCGAGGAAAACGACTATCAACTCTCACTATTCCGGGATTCCCGCACCTCGGAACACCGCGCGTAATTCATTTGACCCGGCTAATCGGTGATTGTTATCCTACGGGGTGGTAGTTGTTCCGCCTTCCGAAACCTTGTGAGAGAACAGCCTGAAAATGGGGAGAAAGTATCTTGCTCAGGAATCGAAGATGTTTTCTCCTGTTCTGTGTTTTCGCAGCAGGTTGCAGCGCAGCGCCTGTCGCCGAGAATGAAATCCACCCAAACAAATCAGCAAATGACACCTCCATAGTGACGCGCGCCCAATCCGATCCCCGCAAAACGGTTTTACTCCCTATTTCGGTTCCAAAACCATCAAAACCCATACAATTCCAAGCAAATCAGAAAGAACCGCCGAAGATACTGGCGTCCATACGATCGAAGGGCAATGAGGCAAATAATGTCGTCAAGCAGCCGGACCCTGTAGAATCACAGGACGAAAAAGCGGACAAGGACTCCGAACCCTCTCCCCATGATATCAACCTGCCGGTACCCGAAACCGAAGAACACTTCAAGTCTTCACCGAAGCCGGAAGCCAAGAAGCCAAAAGCTTTCTTGTATGACGTCCCCGTCGTTCGAAACGCCATCGTGGATAGATGGATTGAGTACTTCACGGGTCCCGGACGCTCCAGTTTTTCCGTCTGGCTGGGCAGGGGGGGGCGCTATATCGAATTATTCCGTGAAATTCTGAAGGAACACCAACTGCCGCAAGACTTAGCGTATCTCTCGTTGATCGAGAGCGGATTCAACCCCAAAGCTCGCTCTAGAGCCGGCGCGGTTGGCCCTTGGCAATTCATGCCGGGCACAGCCAGGCGAATGGGCCTGAGAATCAATTATTACCTGGATGAGCGTCGTCACCCGATGAAGTCTACCCGAGCAGCCGCGGCCTATCTGTCGAAACTTTACGAGGATTTCGGTGATTGGCACCTTGCGCTCGCCGCTTACAACGCGGGGGAGCGCCGTATCGCCAGAGCTATTCGCAGATCAAAACGGAAAGACTACTGGTCACTCGCAAGAACGAGATACCTACCCAATGAAACCCGTAACTATGTCGCCAAGTACCTGGCCGGGATGATAATCGCTAAAAACCCGGAAGTTTTCGGTTTCGTGGGTATCGATTATGAAAATTCTTGGAATTACAAAGCCATCAAACTTTCTCACGGTACCAGCTTGAGTGCGATCTCCCGAATTTCGAAAGTCTCCCTTCGCACTTTGAGGGAAATCAACGCGGAGTTGAGAACCTCCGTCACACCACCTGGCAACGGATACCATCTCTTTCTCCCGCATGAAGAAGCGAAGATATTTTCCTCGAAACTGGTGAAACTGACCGAGAAATATCTCGCCTCTCCTAACGGTTACCGCATTCAGCCGGGTGATACTTTCGGCGCCGTCGCGCAAAGATTCGGAATCCCGTTGAACAAGCTTCTCGAGATGAACACCCATCTCCATCCCAGAAGGCTTCGGGTGGGCGTCAAAATCCTTCTGCCAAAAGCGCCCAACAATCTGACGTCGGCTCTACAAAATTCCGCACCGGCAAACGGGACCGCTCCTATGCCTAAGCTGCATATAGTGCAAAAAGGTGAAAATTTTTGGCTCATCGCCCGGAAATACAATATCTCCACCAAAAAACTGGTGCAGCTCAACTCTGGAATCGACCCCAAGCGCTTACGCATAGGCAGGCAAATTCGCCTCCCCTCCCCCAAAAGCCTCACAACAACAGAGAAGAATATTGAGCAAAAACAAGACAAACCCTTGCACCATCTCGTAAGGACGGGAGAGAACCTCTGGCTCATCGCCAAGCGATACGGGATTTCAACAAAATCTCTCCTTGCCTGGAACCGTCTGAGCGCCTCGGCCAAAATTTACCCCGGGGAAAAACTCATCGTTCGCCGCTAGAATCTGAGGTTTCTTGACACCTGCTTTGATGCTCTCCTAAGATTCATGGTGAGCCGATAATTGCACGGCGATTTCCTTTTTCGATAGAGAAAAAAATGCTCGGTCGCGCTACACACAACTTGATGATTGTTTTTCTCTCCATGGTTTGCGTGCTCCTCATCCTGAGCGGGTGCGTCTCGCGCCCGAAGCAGCAGGCCTCGCCCGGAGAATTGCTCGTCATCGGCGAGGAGGATATGCGGGCCGAGCGCTTCGAGGCGGCGCGCCTCGCTTTCAAGCGTTTGCTGGAGGAATATCCCGACAGCAAACACCGCCGAAGCGCGCTGTTGAGTCTGGGTGATTCATACTACCACGCGGAAGAATACATCGAATCGAAATTGCAATACGCCGAATACGTGCGCCTCTATCCCGTTAGCGCCGGAACGCCGAAAGCATACTATTTCCTCGCGATGAGCGATTATCAGAGGAATCTCGACATCGATCAGGACGCATCGGTTGCGAGAGACGCTCTCAAGAATTTTCAAACCCTCGCACGCCGCTTCCCCGGCTCGGAGTACATGGCCGATTCGAAACAGAAGATATCGGAATTAAGGGAACATCTTGCCAAAAACGCTCTGTTTGTCGCGAATTTTTACTTGAAGACGAATCTGCGCGTTTCTGCGATTCCACGCTACAAAGAAATCATTCGAGATTATGAAGATGTCCCCCATGTTCGCGCTGAAGCTATGTACAAGCTTGGGGAAAGCTACAGAATAGAGGAGAGTTTCATGAAAGCGGGGGAAGCCTATCGTTCGCTATTGGAGGCGTATCCAGATGACCAGCACGCTTCTGCTGCATATAACAGGCTTCTCGTGCTCACAGGTAAAAAATGATCTGCCACCCATCTTTTCCAAACAACCTACCCATATGCGAGTAATACTCAATGACTGAGCCGAATGAAGGCGAGTCCGAAGAAAGAACTTCACCTGCCGGTCGCGACGAAGTCCCCGATACGAAAGATACGGATTCCTACACTAACAACGAAACGGAAGATGCTCCCACGTATACCAAATCACCAAATGATTCTGATGAAGTCACGGCTGCATCCCCAGCTCCGGATGCACTGTCCCTCTATCTCAGGGACATCGGCGCTCACTCCATTCTCACGCGCGATGAAGAGCATCGGTTAGCCCTCGCAGCAAGGGAGGGGGATGAAGAAGCATTCAATAAACTCGTTCGCTCGAATTTGAGATACGTCGTCAGTGTGGCGAATCGCTACAAGGGTTTCGGGCTTTCTCTCGAGGATTTGATAAATGAAGGAAACATCGGGTTGATCAATGCGATCAAACGCTTTGAGCCGGAACGCGGCGTGAAACTCATCACATACGCCGTATGGTGGATTCGCCAAAGCATCATGCACGCTTTGGCGGATCAGAAAAGCACTGTCCGCCTGCCCGTAAAACAGGCTGGCCTTCTGCATAAAATCTCCATCATGTACGAGCAACTCCGGCAGGAATTCAAACGTGAGCCGACGACATCCGAGTTGTCCGAACGGTTGAACATCAAAGTGGCGGACATCGAAAAACTCATACGCGCTAATCGGAATTATCTTTCTCTCGACGCCACCATTTCTCCCGACGACGACACCAGCTACCTCGATTTGCTTGAAGAGCAAAGCGCTGCATCCGTGGAGGAGAACGTCGTGCAGCACTCTCTGGAAGAAGAGGTGGAAGACTTGCTCACGGAACTTGACCCCAGAGAACGCGATATTATCCGGATGCGCTACGGCTTCGACGGAGAGTCCATGACGCTTGAAGAAATCGGAAGCAAGCTCGGGCTATCGCGCGAAAGAATCAGACAAATAGAAAAAAAAGTGATTAACCGCTTCCGCTCGGAAAGCAGCCACCAGACACTGCATGATTTTCTGAGTTGACGATGTCCAAGGCGAAGCCTGAAAAATCCGACGCTTCCCCCACAGGCTGGTGGGAAGCGACCTCGCGCGTAATCGCGAGCGGGACCGGAGAAAAATTCACGCTTGCCAACAGTCTTACTCTCGCCCGGATCCTGATGGTTCCATTGCTTGTTTTGTTCTTGCTCCAGGGTTCGCTTCCAGCGCAATACTTCGCAGCTGGTCTGTTCGTCATGGCAGCCTTTACGGACTGGCTCGACGGTCACCTTGCCAGAACTCGCGACCAGGTCACCCCTCTGGGTGAGATTCTCGACCCGGTTGCCGACAAGCTGCTCATAGTCGCTGCCTTGATCCCCTTGGTATCTCTCGGGAAAGTGGACGCCTGGATCGTGGGCATCCTGTTGGGTCGGGAGCTTTTAGTAACGGCATTTCGTGCTGTGGCCATGCGTCGAGGTTTGGTGGTGCCAGCGGGTTTTCTCGGCAAAGTCAAGATGGGCCTGGAGGTAGCGGCGATCTTTTTCCTGATCCTGGGTATTCTCCCACCGCTGGGCACCATTTTGATTTGGGCCGCCATGATAGCGGCCGTAGTTTCCGCAATCGATTATTTTCGGCAAATCATTAGAGCCATCTCTTGATGGGCGCGTTTCTTCTTGTCGTCTCGGTCGGCGGACTCCTGGGATCCATTCCCTTCGGCGTGGTAGTCACCAGATGGCTAGGTGACGAGGACCCACGAAAATCCGGAAGCCGTAACATCGGCGCGACAAACGTCTTGAGAACGAGTGGCTGGAAAAGTGGTGTTCTCACCCTTCTGCTGGACGTGCTGAAAGGCGTCGCCTCCATCCTATTCGCCCGTTATGTGGCCACGAGCGTCACCGCCCCTCCTCTGGAGCCCATCGCCGCTCTTGCGGCGGTGCTCGGGCATATGTATTCGCCGTTCACTGGATTTCGCGGGGGCAAGGGCGTGGCCACAGGCCTGGGCGTGTTCGCCCTTCTGACTCCTGGCCCAACTCTCCTTGCCGCGCTGGTCTTCATTCTCGTGTTGGCCGTGACGCGCTACGTCTCTCTCGGTTCCATGCTCGCCGCGGCGGCGGTGCCGTTCGCGAGCTTTTTGATGGACTACTCCGCTGTGATATGCATCTCATCCACTCTGATTTCTTTGTTGGTGATTTGGAGACACCAGGACAACATCGGACGATTGATGCGTGGAGAAGAAAATCGCATACGGCAGAAAAAGGGGTAATGTTTTTTTCAGATATCGGATGACGAGAGATCATCATCCTTAAGCAATTGGAGAAAAAATGCTCACCGGTTGTTCCCCGGTTTTTCTTCTCGTCATTCTAGGGGTGGGAATCGGGAGCTGGATGTTCGGAGATCACACCGGCGCCCGGATCACAGGGCTTTTGGCGATAACCGTCTTTCTCTCCTATTTCGCCCTTTTGAACTGGACAGCCCAAAATCGCCAGAAACAAGCATCAGACACACAGCGGGAAACGAATCTGTATCAGGAAATCACCGGCCCGCACGATGATGGCACGCGCAGGGAACCATTCACCGAAGACGACAGGGCAGAGTGGCGAAACTACCTCAAGACAGAAGGGAAGATTCTCTGGTTCGGGGTGGCGGGACTTCTCCTGGCGCTGCTTTATCTAACCTTCAAAAACTGAAACGATTGCCTGCATGAGTACGTCTTAGAACATTATTCAAAAAATCGAATTACCGTATCCGCCACAAAACCGAGGTCCTCATCCGGCAATTCCGGATATACGGGAAGCGATAAAACCTGAGCCGCCGCGGCCTCGCTCTCGGGAAAATCCCCTTGTCGATACCCATCGAAGCAAGGATGTAGATGCAAGGGAGAAGAATAATACACGCCACACCCAACGCCATTGCGCAACAAATGTTCTTGCAGGGCGTCGCGCTCGGGTGTGCGTACGGCATATTGGTGAAATACGTGGTCCACGCCCGGAATCGAAGGTGGCGTGAATCGTTCTCCGATAATTCCGCTGTTCTCGAACCTTTCTTGAAATTTCCTGGCGTTTTGCCGTCTCTTTGCGTTCCACTCTTCAAGACGCTCGAGTTTGATGGTCAAAACAGCCGCCTGCATCGTATCCATCCTGAAATTCCCGCCTACTTCAGCATACGCGGAATTATCGGGAGACCCGTGAATCCTTAGCTTGCGCATGCGCTCGGCCAGCGCGTCGTCATTGGTTAAAACCATACCCGCATCGCCAAGCGCGCTCAGATTTTTGGTGGGGTAAAACGACAGACAGCCCGCATCCCCGACGGCGCCGGCCATACCCAGCCCCATCCGCGCTCCGACGGCTTGGGCAGCGTCCTCCACCACGAACAACTCGTGGCGTTCGGCTATTTCGAGAAACTCCTCCATTCGGGCGCAGCGGCCGTACATATGAACGGGCATGATCCCTCTTGTATTCGGCGTGATGGCCTCTTTGAGCCGCTCAGGCGCGAGATTGAAAGTGTCGGGGTCGATATCCACGAACACCGGTTTCGCGCCCAGGCGATGGATGACGCCTGCGGTTGCGAAAAACGTGAATGCCGAAGTGATGATTTCATCACCCGGACGAACGTCGTTCGCCATAAGCGCCAACAGCAGGGCGTCCGTTCCCGATGAGACGGCGATGGCGTGTCCTGCGTCGTAAAATGACGCCATCTCGGACTCGAAAGAGCCGATCTCCTCGCCCATGACGAATCTTTGGTGACCCATTACTCTTTCGAGCGTCGTCATAATCCGCGCTTTCAACGGCCCGTTTTGAGCTTTCAAGTCATAAAGGGGTACGCGCATGGAGACTTTCTTGTCCTATCGAAAATCCTATCGGACGAAACGCAAGTTGGTGCCGGAGGCCGGACTCGAACCGGCAAGGGGTTGCCCCCGGTGGATTTTGAGTCCACTGCGTCTACCAATTCCGCCACTCCGGCAGACAGAAGACGTAACTTAGCTTCTCCTCATGCCTTCTGGCAAGATGCGACTCACATTTTCGTTCCGCCACAGGCTCATCCATCATATTCAGACCAGGTCGACGCCGAAACTTCTTGCGAATCCACTCGCCAGGAGATGGAATCCTCACATTCGGGGCACAAAACAATAAAGCGCCCCTCGAGTTCTTCTTCCGTCTCGTCCCTGAACACCTTTAGGCAGTCGCGGCAATGCACCCGGCTGCAGGCGGTGCAGACATTCGGCCGCGCATGTCGGAATCGCAGGCCGCATGCGGGGCATTCAAGAGATTCCACGTCTTCCCTTTCTTCCGCGCCGCCACGGATAGTACGTCTTCATAGCGGCGTCTTCTGATCTTTGCTACATTTCGCTGAATCCAAACCGTCAAACTTCTCGCACATTTCCTGAAAGGATGAATATACCATGATTATCGACACTGACCGTCTGGATGATTACGAGATCATCGACTTGAGCCACCCCTGGGGGCATGGCGCCCCGCTTTGGCCCTACTTCCCGGATCTCAAGATTGAAAGGTTTCACTATCACGCCAAAAGTCAGGTGCTGAGCCAGCAAATCACCACGTTCATGCACTGCACGACCCACACCGATGCCCCGGCCCACGTCATCGAAGGCATGCCGTTCATGGACGAAGTGCCGCTCGAAAGCTATTTCGGCAACGCCGTGTGCGTCGACATCCCAAAAGAGGAATGGGAAGTCATTACGCCTGGGGACCTCGAAAACGCGAGGCCGGAGATTCGACCGGGCGACATCGTCATCGTTCATACCGGATGGCACGATTACTACGGCGACAACACGAAATACTTCATCTACTCACCCGGTCTCTACAAGGAGGCGGGCGAATGGTTCGTGGAACGCGGCGTGAAGGGAGTGGGCGTGGACCAGCAGGCGCTCGACCATCCGCTGGGAACGAAAATCGCATGGGGCCCCCAGCCGATCTGCCCGTTCACTATCGAGGAATACGAGCAACGCTTCGACCGCCCCACGAGTGAGGCTTTCCCCTATTGGGAACCCTGCCACCGCGCGCTTCTGGGGAATGGCATCGTCGGCTTCGAGAACGTGGGGGGAGACATCGATAAGGTCGTGGGCAAACGATTCGCGCTGGCCGCATTCCCCTGGCGCTGGACGGGCGGGGACGGCTGTATCGTGAGGATGGTCGCGTTTTTACCGAAAAACTAACCGGCAGCTACAGGTTCGGGTTTTTTCTTGTTGGTCTGTTTCGAGGTCGCGCCGTTCGTGGCCGCCGTTTCTTTCTTTTCGGTGGATTTGCTCTCTGATTTCGAATCGGACGCCGTGCCCTGAGAGTCTTTTTCTTTGCTCTTGCCGTTCGAGGCGTAATCCGTCACATACCAGCCATCGCCTTTGAGGTGGAAGGCGGAGCGGGAGATTTTGCGTCTGAGTCTGAGCGCGCCGCAACTCGGGCATTTCCGGAGAGCGCTGGCTCCCATTTTCTGAATCACTTCGTGCTCATCTCCACATGCGCTGCATTCATATTCGTAAATCGGCACTTCCCGTTTCTCCTCGTCGTTAAATGAAGGTAAGCCAGTCGAGCTTGCTCTCGTCGCGCCCGTTCACGATCTCGAAAAATGCGGATTGAATCTGCTTCGTCACCGGGCCGGGTTCTCCCGCGCCGACGGTCCTGCCATCCACCTCCCGGATGGGAGTCACCTCGGCCGCCGTGCCGGTGAAGAAGGCTTCATCCGCCACATAGACTTCATCGCGAGCGAAAGGAGCGACCTGTAATTCCACGCCCTGCTCATCGGCGAGTTGAACGACGGTGTCTCGCGTAATCCCTCCCAGCACGCCATGGAGCGGCGGCGTCTTGAGGACGCCGTCACGAACGATGAAGATGTTCTCGCCAGAGCCTTGCGTCACCAGGCCCTCCGGGTCCAGCATCAGGGCCTCATCGTAGCCCGCGCTCACGGCTTCCAGCTTCGCCATCTGGCTGACGGCGTAGTTCCCCGTCGTTTTCGCCTTGGTCATGTAACTGTTCGGGTGATGGGACGTGAACGATGAGACTTTGACCCGAATTCCTTTCGCCAGGCCCTCTTCGCCCAGATACGCCCCCCAACTCCAGACCGCAACCATCACATGGGTGGGCGACCCTTTCGGGTTCACTCCCATAGAACCATAACCGAGCCAGATGAGCGGGCGGATGTAGCACGCCTTCATATCGTTGGTGTGAATCGTCTCCAGCACCGCTTTAGTGAAATCATCCTGGGTGACGGGCACATCCAGACCCACAATCTGCGCGGAATCATAGAGCCTCCGCATGTGCTCTTCCAAGCGGAAGACAGCGGAGCCACGCTCGGTCTGATAACAGCGGATTCCCTCGAAAACACCCAATCCGTAATGCAATGAATGCGTGAGGATATGAATTTTGGCTTCATCCCAAGGGACGAATTCCCCGTCCATCCAAATTTGATCTGTTGCACCTTCCAAAAAAACATCCTCCAGTACGGTGGGATTTTGGGACCCGGAGTTTCGAACAACCGCGCAAGTATAGTGATTCGACGCGTATGGGCGCAAGCCTCCGAGGTAAATAAATCATGCGTTAATACCGGTCGAAATCAGTCCTCATAGACCTCGGGGTTGAGCAATGTTGCAGGGTTCACGCGCTCTCCCCTCAATACGGCCAGCACGTTCTCACCGGCCAGCCGGTTCACCCGCTCTCGCGCCTCGTGGCTTGCTCCGGCGAAGTGCGGCGTCACCACGGCATTCTGAAGACTGAACAGCGGATTGTCCGGGTTCGGTGGTTCCTCCTCGAAAACATCGATGCCAGCCGAGGAGATTTCCCCCTCCCTGAGCGCTTGCACCAGCGCCGCCTCATCGATAATCGCGCCGCGTGCGCAGTTCACGAGCACTGCAGATTTTTTCATCATCCGAAACCTTTGGGCATCGAACATGTGGCGCGTCTCGGACGTCAAACTGCAATGAATCGATATGAAATCGGATTCGCACGTCAAACTATCCAAATCCATCGGCTCCACGCCCGCATCTCGTATCGAGTCATCGCTGACAAATGCGTCATACGCCAGGATGCGGCCCTGAAAACCGGACAGCAGCCGGGCCAGTTCCCGCCCGATGTTCCCGAAGCCGACGATGCCGAACGTCGCCCCGCTCATCTCGTTTGCGATCCAGATGCCCTCGCGCCAGCCCCCATCTCGCAGCTTCACCATACCTTGAGGAATCCGGCGGCTCGCGGCCAGCATCAGGCCCAGGGCCGCTTCCGCCACGGCGACGGCGTTTGCTCCCGGACAGTTCGTGACCGGAATTTTACGCCTGCTCGCCGCTGGAATGTCTATGTTCTCCACACCCACACCGATCTTGGCGACGAGCTTCAGCCGCTTGCCGGCTTCGATCACCCGTTCTGTAATCTGTTCTCTCGATGTGACCAACAGGGCGTCCCACTCATGGGCATCGCGCACCAACTCGTCTTCGGACCACTTTCTGTTGCCGCCGTCTCGAAACTCGCCATGCGGCTCCAGCATTCTGCGCAGCGATTCGATGGGCGCGCGAGCCTCGGGCACGAAAAAAACGACGTTGCGGTTCAAAAAACCACCCTCCATTCAACCCAGCGCATGCCAAGCGGCTAGGTGCCGACAATCAATGTGGATGTTCGATCTCTGAGGAAGGAAAAAGTCGAGAGATACGTCAATATGCCCGTTCGATGATTCTCGGACGGCACGTTTTCGATACGGATGAAAGAGCGCCCGAATTCCCCTACCGCCTCAACCTCGTGGATGTTTCGATTTACAGTGGGGTCGCAAACAACCCGCATCTTCGTCCTGCGCGGTCCGATGCCCGCAAAACTTACGGCGGCGCATACGTTCACGTTGGCCGGGAACGCCTTGCACGCTTCCAGGGGATTACCCTCAAAAATCACCGTCGGCTCATCGATGGCGTCGAGATCAATCCCCTGGTCTTCGATATAAGGCGCCCCTTTTAAGCTCTCGGGTGGTTTTCTGGTCGTCATGGTGACGGATTCCATGTTGCCGGAGGAAGCCCCCTTGAGACCGTCCAGTCCGATAATGGCACCCGAGGGAATGAATATACGGCAACTTCTCCGCTTCGCCTCTTCAATCAAATCATCCCGATCGAGAAGCGCACCCACAGAGTTGATAATTACGTCTTTTCCTCGCGCGAAACTCTCATGGCAAATCGCCTCTACGGTATCACCGCCCGACGCTTCCATCACGACGTCCGCTTCCTGCGCCACGCCCGCCAGATCCGTCATTCGCGGCGGATTGTGAAGGCCAGCCAGAAAATTTTCCACTTTTCCCAACGTACGAGTCGTGGCGACCGGTATATCGACCGGGACCCTTCCCTCATCCGCCGCCTTCACGACAGCCTTGCCAATCACGCCCAGACCCACGACCCCGAGTTTCATAACGTGCTCCACGAGGAAACGGAAGTTATTCCAATAACTTTACTCGATATACCTAAACCTAAACTACAAGCGTTCTCGACACGTTTCATGACGTTTTTGAATTCCAACAACTTACAAGATTCACGATGGCTTTCCAAAGGCGTTCAACCAGGCTCGCCGATACGACTCCCCAGACCGAGACGCCAATGATCCGCTAAAACGAGCGCCATCATCGCTTCGCCGATGGGAACCGCCCGTGTCGCCACGCAGGGATCGTGCCTTCCCTCCACCTTTACGGTCGTCTTCTCTCCAGACGTCGTCACAGTGTCCTGCTCAATCAATATGGAGGATGTCGGCTTCACCGCGAATCGAACCACAACCGGCGCGCCAGTGGATATGCCGCCCAGAATCCCGCCCGCGTTGTTCGTCCTCGGGCTCGGCTCGCCATCTTTCATCTCGAACGGATCGTTGTTCTCGGAACCCCGCATCCCGGCGGCCCGAAAGCCGGAGCCGATTTCCACTCCTTTCACTGCGTTGATGCTCATCATCGCCGCCGCGAGATCGGAGTCGAGACGACCGTAGAGCGGTTCTCCCCAGCCCGCTGGAACGCCATCGGCCTGAACCGTGATGGCGCCGCCCAACGAATCACCCGCCTTACGGGCTTCGAGTATGGCCCCCTCCATCCGGGACGCCGTTTCCGCATCCGGGCAGCGGACGATGTTTCGCTCTATCTCGTCCGCGTCGAAATGCGCGCCATCCCAGCAAACCGGTCCTACCTGGTGGACATAACCCAGAATCGATACGCCGAGACGAGCGAGGAGTTTCTTTGCTATCGCTCCAGCCGCAACGCGCGCGGCCGTCTCCCGCGCGCTGGAACGCCCACCGCCTCGATGGTCCCGAATTCCCCATTTCTGGATGTACGTGAAATCCGCGTGTCCCGGGCGGAACAGGTTCCGCAAGGGCTCATATTTGCTAGAATCTGCGTCCTTGTTCCGGATGAGCACCGAGACGGGATGCCCGGTCGTCCGGCCCTCGAAGACGCCGGATAGAATCTCCGCCCGGTCCTCTTCTTTTCGCTGGGTGGTCACCCGGCTCTGGCCCGGCCGCCTGCGATCCAAATCCCGCTGGAGGTCGGTTTCATCCAGCGGCAGGCCCGCCGGACAGCCGTCCACCACGACGCCCAGGGCGGGGCCGTGGGACTCCCCCCAGGTGGTAAAGCGAAACAAACGGCCAAACGTGTTCGACACGATCTTCCTCTCTAATTCTCGGACTCCGACAACAGCACGCGAATTTCTGGCAGAACCGCCGCGACGACCTCCTCGGGCGCGCGCGTGTTCTCCACGACTAATTTCGCGAGTTCTTCATAGCGCGGAACGCGTCTTTTGAAAAGCAGACGCAACGCTTCTTCCGGATCCGCTTCGTTTTCGAGATAGGCGGGCCAGCCATCCGCGCGTACCCTATTGATGATTTCACTCTCCGGCACTTGGAGATAAACCACGCAATGGGGAGCAAGGAGAGAATCGACACCCGGCATCATCGGGGTTCCACCGCCGAGCGCAAGAACGAATTTCGCGTTACCGAGCTGTTCGCGCAGCAAGTGCCTTTCCATCGCGCGGAAGGATTCTTCGCCTCTCGTCCTGAAAACCTCGCGAAACCCAAACCGCTCTCCTGTTTCCTCGAAATGTGTTTGCTCGATCAATTGGTCGAGATCGTGAAAGGAGAACCCCATCTTTTCCGCGAGTAAAGGGCCGATGGTCGATTTACCACACCCCTTGAAACCGATGAGCACGACGCTCAAGAGGAACCCTCCATACGAGACTCCAGTCCCAGATACCGGGATACCCTATCATGGGCCTTTTCCAATATAACCCCGAATTCTTTTTCCTGGGGGTCATACCAGTTCACGCCCTCGATCTTGTGGAACCAGGTTCGCTGACGCTTCGCGTAGTTGCGGTGCAGCCTCGATATTTCCTGCACCGCCTCTTCCTCATTCATCTCCCCCCTGTACAACGCGAGGGCTTCCCGGAAACCAAGACCCTCGAACACCCGGGCGTCTGTGAGATTCATCTCGGCCAGCATCGCCACCTCATCCAGCATTCCGCCCTGGAGCATCCTCCGCACCCTGCGCTCAATTCGATCGGCGAGGACAGAAGCCGGATATCTGAGACCAATATACAACGGCGAGGCGAACCTGGGCGCTTTTTGCTCGGCGCGCAACCGTGAAACCGGCCGCCCCGTCGCTTCATACACTTCCAGGGCGCGGATTACCCGTCGCAGATCGTTGGGATGCAGTTTCGCGGCAGTTTCGGGGTCGATGGCGCTCAGGCGCTCATGCATGGCAGCATTGCCCCGCGTTGAAGCCTCCGCCTCCAATCGCTCCCTGATTTCCCGCTGCGCTTCGGGTCCGTCGAAAAATCCCTCCACCAATGCGCGGAGATACAAACCACTTCCCCCCACCACGAGCGGGTATGCGCCTCTGCGGTATATATCCTCCATGCAAAGGAGCGCCTCAGCCGCATAGCGCGCCGCGCTGAAAGTCTCCCCCAAATCCGCGACGTTCATCATATGATGGGGTACGCCGCCGCGCTCATCCTCGTCGGGCTTGGCGGTGCCCACGCCGATACCCCGAAAAATCTGCCTGGCGTCGGAGCCGACAATTTCAATGGATACCCCCTCTTCCATGAAGCGTCTGGCGAGCGCAACGCCAAAAGCCGTCTTGCCTGAACACGTGGTTCCCACCACGAGGACGATGGGGTGCGGACTTCCTGCTGATTTGCGATTCACGGGTTTGGAGCTTCAGGCGGAGGTGAGTTGCTTCTCCAGGAACTGGAAACTTCCAGGAAGCATTTCATCTCGAAACCGGGCATGAGAGCAGGCACAGGAGTCGCACCGCTCTAAATTCAAAGCGTTTCGAGCGCATCCTGAAACGCTGCCAAATCGGATTCCGAGAACAGTATGAACTCTATGCGGGTAAGCATTCCCGCAGGAGTCTGCAAGTGCGCCAAGGATATCTCGATCATTCGGGAGGCGACCATTTTCACATCCAGGCCCCCGACACCCGTGCCGATGGCGGGAAACGCGATGCTGCCCAGCGAATTCTCCTCGGCCACCTCGAGGCTCGCCCGGGTGCAGGCTTCCACCAACTCGAGCGAGGTCCGCAGGTCCGTCCCCATACCCGCCGCATGAATCACGTGCCGGGCGGGGAGCTCGCCGCCGCCCGTGATTACGGCATCTCCGACCCGAATCGGCCCTTTGGACACGGCTTCGGCCTCTATCGCTCCCCCGCCCTTTCTCTTGATGGCGCCGGCCACGCCCGCGCCCATCCAGAGATGGTTGTTTGCCGCGTTCACGATGGCGTCCGCACCGGATTCGGTGATGTCACCCTGCCGAAGCACAACGCATCCACGGCCGACGCGCTTTTCATTCATGAGAAAAATTCCGGTTGGGCGGGATTGTCCTGGGAGCGTACAACCTGAAAACCGCTTTACTAGAAGAGGGAATCATCCTCCGACGATTCTCCATTCGCATCTGAACCAGTCGACGCCGATGCGTCCCTCCCCGAGGGATCTGAGGCTGCCCCACCATCCATGAATGGAGCCGGCCCGAAGTTATCGACCATCTGTCTCAATTCTTTCCCTGCTTTGAAGAACGGCACATTCTTGGGCGGAATCGCCACCGCCTCACCGGTTCTCGGATTTCGGCCGTCGCGGCTGTTTCGCGAACGCACGCGGAAACTACCGAATCCGCGCAACTCCACCTTATCGCCTGTCGCCAAGGCGCCCATGATGCTCCCGAAAACGATGTTCACGACGCGCTCGGTGTCTTTTTTCGTGAGATTGATTTTCTCAGCTATCTGCTCAACCAACTCGGCTTTAGTCATGAGAATTATCATCCTCCCTGGGAGCGCGCGATGGATACGTCCGCGTTTCGGGGAACCTACGCATCAGTCCCTTGGGTTCTACTTTCCGCCCGGCGTAGTCACCGAATCAAACGAGGGCATTCGTCCATGTCGCATCGCATGACCGGTGAGGCGGCCAAAGACTCAAAAACGACGAACCCCCCTCAGGCAGCGAGGCATCTCGCGATCCAATATTCCGCAAAATTCATCGGATGACTTCACGCCATCCGCTCGATTATTCCGCTTTCTCTTCCTCGTCCGCTTCCTGCGCAACCTCCGCAACGGTTTCCACCTCGGACGACACCTCCGCAACGACTTCCGCCTCGGGCTCGTCCTCTACCGCCATTTCCTCTATCTCCACTTCCCCTGCTTCCACCTCCCCTGCTTCTTCGGCGGAGGTCGCGCTTTCCTCTTCGGGCGGTTCCACAGGCTGGGGCGCCCGGCTGACAACCGGGTCATCACCGGTGGACTCCACGTAGGCGCGGATACTCAAGCCCAGCCTTCTTTGCTCCCGATCGATTTTGATGACGCGCATCTTGAACACGTCGCCCACGTGCACCACGTCCTGCGGTTCTTTCACCTTATCCGAATCGAGTTCGGAGATGTGGACCAGCCCCTCCAAATCATCTTCCGGAGCGGCGAAAACGCCGAAATTCGTTATCTTCGTGATCTTCGCCTCAATGTCGTCGTCCACCGCGTAGCGCTCATTGATGTCGTCCCAGGGATCCGGGGTGATTTGCTTCATACCGAGGGAGAGGCGCTCCTTTTCGACGTCCACGCTCAGAACGACCGCCTCGATCTCCTGGCCCTTGCGCAGGATTTCAGAGGGGTGCTTGAAGCGCTGTGTCCAGGAGATGTCCGAAATATGGATGAGGCCGTCGATGCCCTCATCCAGAGCGACGAACGCGCCGAATTCCGTCAGATTGCGGATGCTGCCCGTCACGCGCATCCCTACGGGGTATTTCTCCTCCACCGTGGTCCAGGGATTGGCCTCCACCTGCTTCATGCCCAGCGAGATTCTGCGGCCCTCTTTGTCGAGGTTCAAAACGACGGCTTCGACCACGTCGCCCACCGCGACGAATTTCGAGGGATGGCGGACGCGCCTCGTCCAGGACATCTCGGAAACGTGCACCAGACCTTCGACGCCCTGTTCGAGTTCGACGAAAGCGCCGTAATCGGTGATGGAGACGACGCGTCCGCGAACCTTGCCGGTCATGGGATATTTGATTTCCACGCTCTCCCAGGGGTCCGGTGTAATCTGCTTATGACCCAGTGAGACGCGCTCGCGCTCCTTGTCGTATTTGAGCACGATGACCTTGACGCTGTCTCCAATGGAGAGGAGCTCGCTCGGGTGGCTCACACGCCCCCAGGACATATCCGTGATATGAAGCAGGCCGTCGATTCCACCGAGGTCGATGAACGCCCCGTAGTCGGTGATGTTCTTGACGACGCCCACCTTCTCCATGCCTTCCGTGAGATTTGCGAGCGTCTCGCGCTTGAGTTCCGCTCTTTCATCCTCCAACAGCACGCGCCTGGAGAGAACGATGTTCCCGCGCTTTCTGTTGAGCTTGATGATCTTCATGTCAAAGGACTTGCCGATAAACTGATCGAGGTTCCTCACCGGCCTCAAGTCGACCTGGGAACCCGGCAAAAAGGCTTTGAGCCCGATGTCGACCGTGAGCCCTCCCTTGATCCGGGCGACCACCTCTCCCTGAATAATCTCGTCGTTGTCATGGGCTTTGCTGATCTCGTCCCATATCTTGATACGGTTGGCTTTCTCCTTCGAGAGCACGATGAGGCCATCGTCATCCTCACGCTCTTCGACAAAAACCTCCACACTGTCGCCGGGCTTGAGATCCCGGCCGCGGCTCGGGAATTCAAACCTGGGCACCAACCCTTCTGATTTATAGCCTACATCCACGAGCACGTATTCACCTTCCATCCCCACAACCGTTCCTTCGATGATTTCGCCATCCTGAACCTGCATCGTGGAGGCGTATAAATCATCCATTTGTTCGTGAGAAAGAGTGTCGGGATCCACTTCGTCCGGGAGCAATTCGGCCACTTTCGATGAGAAGTCGGTAGTCGTCTCGGATTCGTTAGAGGAAGTTTCGTTCATCTGGTTGCGTTACCTCGTTCTGGGAAAAGAAAAATTGCCGCCACCGCTCAAGCGCCCATCGCTATCGCGGTCATCGGCATGAAATTGGCGGAAAAAATTATATTACACCCGAGAAAGGGGAGAATCAACCAATAACTCAAGCATCCTCAATAACTTCCCCGTATACCAGGCGGATTTTCTCTAACATGACCTCGAGCATCTGGTCAACGCCCATACCGCTCGTGTCGATCTCCTCGGCGTCTTCGGCCTTGCGAAGCGGCGCGCTGGTTCTGTGGCGGTCTCTCTCGTCCCTGCGCTTCAAGTCTTCACGCAGACGATCGGGGTGAAAGGAGACTCCCCTCGCTTGAAGCTCGGCGAAGCGCCGCTCGATTCGCACCTCGATGTCCGCATCGAGAAAAAATTTGAGCCCGGCCTCGGGGAAGACGACCGTGCCGATGTCGCGCCCATCGATGACGGCCCCGCGCTCCCGTCCGAAATTCCTCTGAAAATCGAGCAGCGCCTCCCTCACTCCCGGTATCGCCGAGACGCGCGACGCCATATCGCTGATATCTTCGTCGCGGAGCGCATCGGTAACGTCTTCACCGTCCAGAATGTTCTTCCAGTCACTTCCCTCCTTGCGGCACTCGAAGCGCAAATCACGCGCGGCGTCGACCGCCAGGTTCTCGAAGTCACCCTCTCGATTCTTCTTCAAAACCCGGTAACCCACCGCCCGGTAGAGCGCGCCGCTCTCGAGATAGTCGAAACCCAGCCTCTCCGCGATCCCCTTGGCCGCCGTGCTCTTGCCCGAACCGGCGGGGCCGTCGACGGGAATGACGATGCCGGCCGATTTTCGGCGCGATCTCTGTCTCAAGCCCATCCCTTTTTTCGCGCCCATTCGTCCCGGCCATCCTTGGCCTTTTGAAACGCGCGTTCGAGCCCCTCGGAATCCGCTTCTTTCAGTAAACGGCGAAGTTCCGCCAGTTCCCGCTCGAACCTGTCGAGCGAGCTGATCAGCGCCTCCTGGTTGTCCTCGCAGATCTCGCGCCACATTTCGGCACCTGAGGACGCGATTCGCGAAAAATCGCGAAACCCGCTCGCCGCATGCCGGAGCGCCTCCCCCCCGAGGGCGGTGTTCATCATGGCGTAAGCCACCAGATGCGGAAGATGGCTGATGTCGGCCATCACGCGATCATGCGTCTCGGGGTCGAGAATCTCGACGTTCGCGCCCACTCCCTCCCAAAGCGCGCGGAGGCGTTCGATGGATTCGGGATGCGTACGCTCCGTCGGCGTCAGGATGGTCTGGTGCGCTTCGAAAAGGGAGGAGAAACTCGCTTCCACCCCGGTCTTCTCGCCCCCGGCGACGGGATGGCTCGCCAGGAATTTCACCTCTCCCAGATCCATCGCCTCCACCGCCCGCACGTAGGGCGCCTTTACGCTGCCCACGTCGGTGAGCAGCGCGCCGGGAGCCATTTCGGGCAGAATCGCCTCCGTCACCCGCACCGCCGAGCGCACGGGGGTGCATACCACTACCAGATCCGAATCGCGCACCGCCTCCAGGTGATCCGTTTCGAAACGATCCACGACGCCCAACTCGAGCGCGCGCTCGAGGTTGCCCAGGCTACGGCCTGCGCCGACGAATCTCGAAACGAGACCCCTTTCCCGCGCAGCGCGGGCCAGCGAACCGCCGATGAGTCCCACGCCGATGATGGTCATCTGCTCGAAAAGCACCGTCATATCCTTTTCATTCTATCTATATCTCACATGAGATTATAATCATATCTATTTGTTTTTTATATATTTAATACTTTATATAGCGCCTTGATAACTTCTTCGTTCTCCTCCGGCGTGCCGATGGAAATCCGCAGGTGGCGCGGAAAGCCGTACCCCGCCACCGGCCTGACGATGACGCCCTCCCTGAGCAGCGCCTCGTACACCCCCATCGCCTCGCCCACCTCGACCATCATGAAATTCCCCTGCGTGGGCACGAAGGGAAGACCCATGGCCGACAGTTCGTACACGAAATACTCCCGGCCCTCGGCGTTCACCGCCACCGTCCGCTCGACGTGATCGGTGTCGCCCAGGGCGGCTTGCGCGGCCACGAGAGCCAGGGAATTCACGTTGAAAGGCTCGCGGACGCTCTCCATCGCTTGGGCTACTTCCGCATCCGCCACGCCGTAGCCGACGCGCAGGCCGGCCAGACCATAGACCTTCGAGAAGGTCCGCATGGCGACGAGGTTCGGAAATTCGCCCAGCATCCGCGCGGCGTCCGGGTAATCCTCCAGATGCGCGTAGTGGCAATAGGCCTCGTCCATGACGAGGAGGGTGGTCTCCGGAATTTTTTTCAGAAATTCCCGGAGTTTCCTCCCCCCCACCGCCGTACCCGTGGGGTTGTTGGGATTCGCGATGAAGACGATTTTCGTTTTATCGCAAACCAGGTCCGCCATAGCGTCCAGGTCCTGGTGATAATCGCGCATCGGGGCGCGCCTGATCTCGCAAGAGCAGAGCTGCGAGACGATGTGATAGACGATGAAGGCGCCTTCAGAGAAAACCACGGGGTCGCCGGGGTCGAGGTAGGCATGCGCCAGAATCTCCAGAACCTCGTTCGTTCCGTTGCCCAACACGAAATTCGCAGGCGCCAATCCATGATGCTCTGCCAGCGCGTTTTTGAGATAAAATCCTCCGCCGTCGGGGTAGCGGTGCAGTTCGCAGGCGGCGCTATGTACGGCTTCCAGCGCCTTGGGCGAAGGGCCCAGAGGGTTTTCGTTCGAGGCCACCTTGATGGAGTCGGCGATGCCGAGTTCGCGTTCGAGCTCTTCCACCGGCTTTCCCGGCTGGTAGACGATGATGTCCGAAACGGGCCGCGCCC